>JBKOVX010000279.1:0-4071 GCA_046724115.1 Gemmatimonadota bacterium
CGTCCCGCTTGAACGGGAAGTGAGCGAATGCGTGCGCACCGTCGACGAAAACTTCGATCCCGCGCGGTCGGGCGAACTCGACCAGCTGACGCACCGGCATGATCTGTCCGGTGAGATTGGTGATGTGTGTCACTTCGATGACTTTTGTGCGCGGAGTGACCGCCGCCTTGAACTGATCGACCAGGTAACTGTCTGAGGGCGGGGGAACCTTGAACGACACCTGCTTGACGACGATTCCCTCGCGCCGCGCCCGCTGGTCCCAGGCGGTGAGCATCCGCGGATAATTCTGGTTCGTCACCACTACTTCGTCGCCAGCCTTGAGATCGAGCCCCATGATCATGATTTCGTTGGACTCGGAGGCGTTGCGCGTGATCGCCATCTCTTCCGGATCGCAGCCGAACTCGCTGGCGAGATCGCGCCGCACGCTCTCGATCCGCGGCTCCAGAACACGCCACATGTGCTCGACGGGCAGCTCGTTCGAGAACCTCAGGTCGCGGATCATCGCCTCGAGCACGTGACTGGGCGTCGGACTGCACCCACCGTTGTTGAGATTGATCATCGTCCGATCAGCGTCGAACGCGCGCTGGATCTCGGCCCAGTACGACTCGTCGTCGGCGACCGCGGAAGCTGGTCGGTCTCCCGCTATGGCGTTGGCGCGAAAGAGCGACTTGATCGCGCTCTCGCGAAAGATCGGTTGGGCCGCGAGACCGGCGGCCGCCAACCCCGACAAGAATTCCCGTCTGGTCGTCATTGACCCTCCCCGCGCAAGCTGCATTCGTTCGCGGTGTCAATAATAAGACAACTGCCTGCTAGGCGCTGACCGCTGCTGTCGCTGACTGCTGACCGCCGCCTACGACGGGACAGATCTCACTGGAGTTAAGGAAACTGAAGCAGTTGGTTCGAGCGCCAAGGGGATCTGTCTAGTCGCCTGCAGCGCTCAGCGGTCAGCGTTAGTTGCTGACAGCGCCCAGCCGGCAGAGCGGTCAGCGAATTAGCTACTTATACTGTATGTAGAGCGGTTTCGGGTTGAGCATCAATACTTCGGGCGGCGTGAGCAGCGGATCGCCCTTTTTCGTGTCGTTGTGATAGAACAGCTTGAAGCCGGTAAACTGTACCGGCTCTGCTTCCACGTACGCACGATACGAATCGTATTTCAGCCACGGCTGGCCCCATCCATCCATGTTGACCACTACCTGCACCTTCGGATCGAGCTTAATCCCCTTCGAGTCGGTGAGCATCTTCCGCGTGAAGCGGTGGACGACCAGAACTTTCGGCGGGAGCTTGTTTTTCGTCACCAGATCAGAGAGGAGCTTGATCGCGTAATTGACATCGCTCGAGCTCATGGTGCCGATTTTTGTGCCTGGTTTATCACCGGACTTCATGGAGAACTCCGGGTCGATGCCGAGCATGACGTTGGGACGCGAGAGGAAGGGAATGAGGCGCGGCAGCTCCTCCTGGACGGTGCTCTGGCCGACCTGCACATCGAGAAAGAGAATCGCGTTTTTCTTCTGGGCCCAATCGTAAACCATGTTGATCAGGCTGTCGGTCATGCGCAGTCGGTATTTGCCGTCCCGGCCCGGGAATCCCTGGGCGACGACGGCAATGAGGTGGAGGGCCGGCTGGACCGGATGCGTCGGGTCCGCCTTCGTCCATGCGGCGATCTCCTTGTCGAAGCGCGCCAGCATCTGGTCGGGCGGCAGCTCGCCCAGTATCCCCATCCTCTTCGAGAGAGGGTTGCCGTAGAAGGCGACGATGCGGTGAGCCGGCAGGATGGAGCCGGGCAGCTCCGGCGCGGTCTTCACCGGCCAGGCAGTGCTTTTAAGTCCGGCTCTGACGGCGCTCACCAGGGCGATGCTGTCTTTCTTGGTACGCCCTTTAATGGTGGGAACGGCTATCGGCGGGTCCTTCGCCGCCGAGTCTGCCACCGATCGCTTCACTGTGCTCGATGTGGTGACGCCAGTCGGCGCAGATGCTACGGTCGAGGATGCTGCGCCAGCCGCAGTTTTGGTCGAGGCCAGCGCGATCGGGGCGCCACTGGGAGGGACGACATCGCCCGGAGTTGGGCGCGCGTCCTTGCCGGCGGCGCAAGCCATAGCTGCGCCAGCAACAAGGGATATAAGCACGGTCGAAGAAAGGTATTTAAAGAACAAGCTTCCACGCATCAGCTGATGAGAGTTGACGGGATAAGGAGGGAATCGCCTTCTATTACACCCAATTCACAAATCAGGCCTGAGAAGCCGTATTTCCTGTCGCGAGCCGGGAAATGCCCCCTTATGTTTGAGCCGCCATGAGCACCCAGCAGCCGCCGACGGCCCAGTCGATACTCTCGGCCCGTGTCGAGAATCTGATCGACGTTTTGCGAAGAAGCTTCGCCGACAGTTACCGCGTCGATGACGAGATGCGCGGTGGTGGCATGAGCAGGCTTTTCCATGCTACCGATCTGGCGCTCAATCGTAAGGTAGTCATCAAGATCCTGCCGCCGGAGCTCACCAGCGACATGATGATCGCGCGATTCAAGCGCGAGAGCGAAGTCACCGCGCATCTGCAGCACCCCAACATCCTGCCGATCATCACGGCCGGCGCGCGCGACGGGCTGATGTTCTACGTGATGCCGTTCATCTCCGGAGAGTCGCTCCGCGACAGGCTCCGTCGCGAGAAGCAGCTGCCGATAACGGACTCGGTGAGAATCCTTTGCGAGGTGGCGTCCGCGCTGTCGTACGCGCACAAGCAGGGAGTCATCCATCGCGACATCAAACCGGAGAACATCCTCCTCCAGGACGGTCACGCGATTCTGGCGGACTTCGGCATCGCCGCCGCTCTGACGCTGCCCGGTGAGACACCACATTCGCGCATCACCCGCACCGGCATGTCGATGGGCACCGTTGGCTACATGGCGCCCGAGCAATCACTCGGCGGGACCGACATCGATCATCGCGCCGACATATACGCCCTGGGCGTCGTCGGCCACGAGATGCTGGCCGGCGAACCGCCGTTCAAAGGCGAGACGACGCAGGCAATCCTCGCCGCGAATCTCATGCAGCCCCCGCCGCGTCTCGACTACATCCGTGACGACGCTCCGGTCACTGTCTGTAAAGCGATCGAGAAGGCCCTAAGGAAAGAACCGGCGGATCGATTCCAGAATGCGAGCGAGCTCATCACCGCGCTCGAGGAACACGCCCCGCGGCTCTCCAACATTTCGCGCGCGATCAGTGTCAGACGGCTGCGCCGCATTTCCAGGAAAAAGGTCGCCGCGGTCGCCGTCGTCGCTCTGGTGGCCGTTGCCACAGGGTTGTACCTGCGAAATCGGGTGCCGGCCGGCGTTGCCGAAGCGGTCACCGTCGTCATAGCTCCGTTCGACGCCCAGACGTCCGATCTGGCGCTCTGGCACGAAGGCATGGTCGATCTTCTGGCGCGCAACATCGACGGTGCCGGTCCGCTCCGTACAATCTCGCCCACACTTTCCATCAGGAACTGGAAAGCAGGAACGAGATCCGATCGAAACGGTGCGGTACAGCTGGCGCGAAGTACAGGGGCGAAGTACGCGATCTATGGGTACATGGTGCCCACCATCGGCGACTCGGTACGATTGCACTATGGAATACTCGATGCCGCGAATGATTCCGTTCTCGCGGAAGAGGACGCGGTGGCGCCCGCCGTCGAGCAGGCCGCCGACCGGCTCACCGTCAACGTTCTTGGTCAGCTGGGGAAAAGACACCGCATTGGAGCAGTTCGCACGACGTCGATCGGCTCCAATTCGCCGCTCGCGCTCAAAGCATTTCTTCAGGGTGAGCAATACTATCGCCGAACCTCCTGGGATTCGGCAGCGGCTGCATACGCACGCGCAGTCTCGATCGACACTGGCTTCGCGCTCGCGTTGAGGCGCTCCGGACAAGTCACCGCCTGGCACACCAATGAACGCGACTCCACCACCCGTGCATTTGCGCTTCGAGCAGGCGCACGAATTCATAGCCTTGCCCCTCGCGACAGCCTGTTGATTACTGCGGATTCGCTCAGCTCCGCGCTTCAGGGCGGCGATCCGAACTCGATGAACTGGGGGTTGGCCAGACGGCT
>JBKOVX010000411.1:0-2257 GCA_046724115.1 Gemmatimonadota bacterium
ATCGACGAGCTCACGCCCGCGGTCAAGCGCTATCGGGACTACCTGTCGAGTGAATATCTGCCGCGCGCAAGAGAGAACGTCTCCATCACCGCCAATCCCAACGGCGCCGGCTGCAACGCGGCTTCGATTCGCCGCTACACGACGCTCAACATCTCCGTGGACAGCATCTACAACCTGGGACAGCAGCTCGTTGCGCGCGCCGAGTCGACGATGAGAGCGATCACGGTCGCGCGTTATGGAACGTCCGACGTGCGCGCGGCGATGCGCCAGGCACGGGCGGATTCGTCAGCGAGCTATCGCACGCGTGGCGAGGTGGTGCCTGACGTCGAGAAAATTCTCAATCGCGTGCGAGGTCGGGTGCCGGAAGTATTCGATATTCTGCCGAAGGCAAAGCTGGTAGTCGAGCCATTCCCGGCGTTCCAGGAGCCATCGCAGCCGTTGGCGAATTACGAGTCGCCGGCGGAAGACGGCAGCAGACCGGGAGTGTTCCACGTCAACCTCCGTTACGCGACAACGCCCGGCGAGCGACTGCGCATGGAAGGTCTCGCCTTTCACGAAGGAATCCCCGGCCATCACTTCCAACTCGCAATTGCTCAGGAGATCACCGGCGTTCATCCCCTGAACCGCTACCTCGGCAATTCAGCGTTCATCGAGGGCTGGGCGATTTACGCAGAGCGTGTCGCCGACGATCTGGGATTGTTCTCGTCGGACCTGACGCGACTGCGCTGGCTGGAAGACAAGGTCTACGACGGTGTGACGCTGGTGATGGAATCGGGAATGCACGCGAAGGGATGGACGCGACAGCAGGCGATCGACTACGAGCTTGCCCACACCACGCGCACCCCCGAGCAAGCGGCCATCGACGTCGATCGCCGCATCGGGTGGCCGGGCCAGGGCTACTCCTACCAAGTCGGACAGCTGGAGATCAGACGACTGCGCAATCAGGCCGAGCGCGAGCTCGGCGCGAAGTTCGATATCAAGGCGTTCCACGATCGGGTGCTGAGAATGGGACGGTCACTCTATCGATGCTCGATGATGTTATTACGAGGTGGATCGTTAGGGTGAAAGGCAACTGAACTGTAACTGCAACAGAACGGGTGCGAGCAGTGAGAAGCATAGGTGCCAGTTATGGGTTCACCACGTCGTGACGGCACCACCGCCGTTCTGAGCACAACCAGCTGGTTGTGGCGTCACGCCAGTGGAACCGTCACGGCGTCCTGAACCGACACCTGGGACCTGTGCTGCTCACTGCTCGCACCCGTTCTGTTGCAGTTGTCGGTTCACCTCGCACCCGTTCTGTTGCAGTTGTCGGTCCACCTCGCACCCGTTCTGTTGCAGTTGTCGGTCCACCTCGTACCCGTTGAGTTGCATTTGCTTTTCACCACGCCTCCACCGGATCGAACGATTTTCCAGATGAGTGAACCGACCTCACCGTCCAGATCGAATCCATCTTCTGCGCCGCGGACGTCTTCGGCGAATGCGAGACCCTCCTCCTCGCACTGGCCCCCGAGCAGGCGCAAACCATCGCGAACCCGAATCCCACCACTATCGCGACCAACCGGCCAGTCGTGCGTCGCATCTCGCTCTCCGAATGAGTTCGCCCCCAATATCTTCGGGGCCGTCAGATTGCCGTCAGTGACAAATCGTCCCGCGGAAATCCGCCTACTCTTGCGTGTTTTCGATGACGAGAACTACTTAGTCTGGCTCTCGCAAATCAGAATCACCCGCCTCCAATCGCCCGGACTGGCAATGCGTAATCTTTCCACCCGACTCATCGCATTCGTCGCGGTTTTCAGCGCCGTCTCACTACCCGCGCCAGCGCAGACCGACACGACCCTCAAGCTCTCCACCACGAATCCCGCCGCGGCCACCGAGTTTCGCGCCGGAGTGAACGACTTCCAGAACCTCTCCTTCGAATCAGCATCTGCGCATTTCAAGGCCGCGATAACGGCGGACCCGAAATTCGGCCTCGCCCGCGTCCTCTATGCCGGCACGACGTTCGGACTCGATTCCGCGCAGCTGGATAAAGAGCTGAGTCGCGGCGTCGCCGACGCCGCGCACGCCAGCAACAAAGAGCTCATTCTCGCCTCCGGTTACCGCGAAGCTGTGCTCGGCCACAGCGATGCCGCGAACGCACTCTTCCGCGCTGCGACACAGCTGATGCCGAACGACAGACTGGTCGCGTTCGCCGCGACCGGCGGCGTCTTCAGCGCCAATCTTCCTGCTGCAAAAGATCTCGTCGCGCGGTATCCTGACT
>JBKOVX010000025.1:0-11289 GCA_046724115.1 Gemmatimonadota bacterium
GTGATGGTGTTCAGTACCAGTTTCGTCGCCGTGCCAGCCTTCATGCGAGTGGAACCGGTGACGACCTCGGGACCGACGATGGGAAGCATGGTGACGTCAACGCTGGCGACCAGATCTGCCGGCGGTGGAGACGAGGCGACGATTCCAGTGCTGGCGCCCAGCGCCATTGCGCGCTCGAGCGCCGCGCGAACAAACGGCGTCGTGCCCGATGCGGCGATTCCAATCACAAAATCCTTTTCGTTGACGCCGTGCTCGTCCATCGCGCGCGCTCCGTTTTCGACGACGTCTTCCGCGCCTTCCTGGGCACGCGTTAGCGCGGGAAGGCCGCCGGCGATTATTCCCTGCACCATTTCAGGATCGGTGCCGAAAGTAGGCGGGCACTCACTGGCGTCGAGGACGCCCAGTCGGCCGGAAGTGCCCGCTCCAACGTAGAAAAGTCGACCTCCGCGCCTGAAAGTTGCTTCAGCCAGCTCGATGGCGCGCGCAATCTGCTCGCGCTGCGTCGCGACTGCCTCGGGAACCCTTTTATCTTCAGCGTTTATCAAGTCTACGATCTCGAGCGGGGATGCGAGATCGATGGAGGCGGTACGCGGGTTGCGGCGCTCCGTTTCGCGCGGGTCCAGCATCAATGCGTTGCTGAGCGTTGGGCGGCCACGACCAAACTTACCCGACGACTCGCGACGTTTGCAAGACAACCTGGAGCACGATGATGAGACGGTTTTCTCTGGCGTTCCTGATGATGATGGTTTGTGCGACTTCGCTGGCGGCGCAGCGTCGGCAGCGAGTGTTCACGAGCGATCCCGATACATGGGTGAGTGGCGGCATTGCCGGTTTCACGGGCAACGGCGTCAATGACGGAAGAAGCGCGAGCGCGTGGGACTTTGGAAATTCCACCAACTGGCAGTACAGCGCCTCGCTGGAGAAGACGCTCAGCGGCGGCGGATCGTCCTTCGGTCTCACCGGGACATTTTCCCGCGTGCCGTTCGAGTATGTGGGGCCGGCGCTGCCAGTGCCCGGTGCCGGCGGTACAACGTGCACCCGCTGTAATGCGCATCTCGACATGACCACCCTCGTCGCAACCTTCCATTCCGGTTCTGGCAGCGGCCTTCATCAAGTGGCCGAATTCAACGGCGGAATTGTCAACTACGCGAATCTCAAGCGCGATTCAGACGGTGCCAGGCTTGCCGGGGGTAGCAATACCGACCCTCTGTTCTCGATCGGGTGGGGATTCGGCTATGGGTTCGACGACCGAACGCAAATCGAATTTGTCCCGGAGTACTCGATCGCCATCCACGAGCGAAGCGGCCTATCCAACGGCGTGAGCAACACGAACCGGATGCAGTCGCTCAAGCTCGTGTTTCGAAAGGGATTCGGCACGCGAAGCCTGCGCAGATAGCTGACGCGAGGGTACGAGTTGAATAGAATTCCAACCGTAACCCTATGGAGATCCATCTGAAGCAGTCTGTAGTGCTTGGCGCGGTCCTCGGCGGATCGCTGCTCGCGTTCACCGCCGCGCCTTCGTGGCGGACGCTGGATGACCCCGCAATTCCCCCGCGCGTTCCCGCCACCTTCCCGGCGACGTGGCGATACCCTGCCGGTGAGCGCGCGACGTTCGCGCAGCACGCGATGGTTGCGAGCAACAGCGAAATCGCCTCGCAGGCTGGCGTCGAGATATTGAAGGAGGGAGGGAACGCCGTCGACGCCGCTGTGGCAACGGGGTTCGCGCTCGCGGTGGCGTATCCCGAGGCGGGAAATCTCGGTGGCGGCGGCTACATGGTGATCAGGATGGCGGACGGCCGCGTCGCGGCGCTCGATTACCGCGAAGTCGCACCTCTCGCGGCTACGCGCGACATGTACGTCGGCTCAAACGGGAAGCTCACCGGGGAAAGCGTAATGGGTCCGAAAGCCTCGGGCGTGCCCGGCGCCGTCGCCGGAATGATCGAGGCGCAGCACAGGTACGGCGTGCTGCCGCTCGCGAAAGTGCTCGCGCCGGCGATCAACCTGGCGGTGAACGGATTCAAAGTCGATTCTGCGTTCTTCCGATCGGTTGCCGCCGCGAAATACAGAATCGAAAACTTCTCCGGCAACTCCGTCTTCTTCGAGCGCGATTCCGCGCCCCGAGTGGGCTCGGTTTTTCGCCAACCGGCCCTCGCCAGGACGATGCGCCTGGTAGCGGATTCAGGTGCGACGGCGTTCTATCGCGGGAGCATCGCCGATTCAATTGCCGCCGAGATGAAGCGGAGCGGCGGCTTGATCAGCAAGGAAGACCTCGCGCGTTACAAGCCGATCTGGCGGGAGCCGATCAGAGGGAATTACCGCGGTTACTCCTTCATCTCCATGCCGCCCTCTTCTTCCGGCGGCACGACCGTAACCGAGATTCTCAACATCCTCGAGGCGTATGGTCAACCGGCGGCGTTCGGGAGCGCCGAAGAGATCCACGCCGTCGCATCGGCATCTCAGCGCGCTTTCGTCGATCGCAACGCGAAGCTGGGGGATCCCGCTTTCGTCAAAGCGCCAGTCGCCGAGCTGACGAGCAAATCGTACGCGCGTACAGTCGCCAGAACGATTTCGCGCGATCACGCCGATCCGACGCCACGACTTGCGGCAGGGATCTCGGAGGGAAACGAGACGACGCACTACTCAGTCGTCGATCGCAACGGCAACGCAGTCGCGACCACAACTACGCTGAACGACTTGTATGGCTCAGGCGTCTACGTCAGCGGAGCGGGCTTTTTTCTGAATGACGAGATGGACGATTTCACGAGCAAGCCGGGCACCCCGAACATGTTCGGATTGATTCAGGGCGAGGCAAACGCGATCGCGCCTGGCAAGCGGATGCTGAGCGCGATGTCTCCAACGATCGTCCTCGATCCCAAGGGGCAACTCTTGCTGGTGACCGGCGCGCGTGGTGGTCCACGGATTATTTCGGCGACATCGCAGGTGATCCTGAACGTCATCGACCACCGAATGTCCATCGCCGATGCGATGAATGCTCCACGTCTGCATCACCAGTCACTGCCCGACTCGATCCAACTCGAGACTGGCGGGTTCGACCCAGCCGTGGTGACTCGACTCAGGTCGATGGGCCACTTCGTCTACGAGCAGGGAGGCGTGGCATCAGCGGCTTCCATCATGCGCGTGAAGGGCGGCTATGAGGGAGTCAGCGATCGGCGGTCTCGCGGAGGAGGAGCGGTAGGCTACTAGCAGCTACCGAAACGCAAAAAAGAAATCCGGCGTGATCTCTCACGCCGGATTCTTTTTACTTACCGCAGGGCTCTCTCAGATGTTAACCTGAGTCGACGAGTTGAGCGTAGCGGTAATCCGGCCGCCCGAGTTGACGCAGCCTTCATAGTTGGCAGTCGCAGCTGCAGCTCCAGCACCAGCGGCCGCGCCAACTGCGCCACCAATCACTGTAGCCTTGGTGCTCTTGCCAAGGATCTGTCCGGCGATAGCGCCGATTGCAGCGCCACCGACGACTTTCTGAACGTCCTTACTCTTCGGCTGATTCTTGACCTTGGTCACCTGCGCGTCGGTAGTGGTTGCACTAACCGGGTAAGTGTGTCCGCCAAAGGAGACGGATGTCACGCGGAATCCCATCACCACGTTGTCATTGGCGTTCTCACTGCGCTTCAGCTCGGTGACTTCGATGTTAGCCGTTGCGCCGGCCGGGATCACCGCGCCGTTCGAGCCGCTGACCGCGTTGGTCACCGAAGCGGTGAAGTGCTGACCGACCTTGAAGGTGTTGGTGCAAACCTTCTCGTTGGACGCGAGCGCCAGCGTCGCGCCGGCGGGAATGGTTCCGACCCTGGCCGCAGTTCCAGCCGATGTGCGGGTGACCGTGTTGCCGCTCGACGTGACCGAAGTCGTCGGTGTTCTCTTCGTAGTCGTTGGCGTGCGCGATGTCGTCGTCGTCTTCTTGGTCGTGGTCGGCGTGGTAGCGGCCGGTGCGGGGGCCGTGGAGCTTGCCGGCACGTCGGTTAACGCAGGCTGCGCAGCGGTGTCGCGGTTGGCGAGCTGAATGTCCTTATTCAGGGCCGAGTCCGCGGCGGTGTTGTTATCTGTCTTTGTCGAGCACGCACCAACTACCAGTGCGAACGACAGCGCGAGCGATGCGTTTAACCGGGGAATATATTGCACCATGAAGCCTCCTCCATGTTGTGAGGGCTTGGGTATAGCCAAGCTCATGAATAGATGTGGACGGCAATCCACATGCCAAATATGAAGAACCTGCGGACAGCCGCGCCATATTACAAACCGTACTGGATTTCATTCTCAGTCGGGCTCCTCATAGTACTCGCGTCGTCGGCAATCACCAGTGTCATCCCCTGGTTGCTGCGACGCGCCATCGACGCGATCAGCGCCGGTGCGCCAATGCGCACCATCTGGACGCTCAGCGGATTCATCATCCTCGCCGCCATCGTTGGCGGCGCATTCAGATACGGAATGCGCGAGCTCATGAACGGCGTCAGCCGCTGGATGGAGTACGACCTGCGCAACGATCTCTTCGCTCATCTGGAGACGCTCGACCCGGCGTACTTTGCACAAACCCGCACCGGCGACATCATGGCTCGTCTCACCAATGACCTGGGTGCCGTGCGAATGGCCCTCGGACCCGCGGTGATGTACCTCACGAACACGATTTTCGGGGGCCTGTTCGCACTCTACTTCATGCTGCGCATCGATGTCAAGCTGACCCTTTTGGCACTTTTGCCCACGCTCTTCCTGCCCGTTCTCACCATCAAAATGGGAAAGGCGATTCACGATCGGTTCGAAGCCGTTCAGGAACACTTTTCCAGCCTGACAACGCACGCCCAGGAGAACCTCACCGGAGCGCGGATCGTTCGTGCTTACCGGCAGGAGGAGGCCGAGATCCACCGATTCGGTGCGCTGAACGAAAAGTACCTGGTGCTGAACATGTCACTGGTTCGGCTCTGGGGGACCTTGAACCCCTTGTTCGCGTTCTTTGGCGGCCTGGGCGCCGTGATAGTACTCGGCGCCGGTGGCGTGCTCACCATCAGGGGCACGATCACCGTCGGCTCATTCGTCGCTTTCGGCATGTACCTGACGATGCTTACCTGGCCGATGATCGCGCTGGGCTGGGTCGTGAACCTGTTTCAGCGCGGCGAAGCGTCGATGGGGCGGCTCAACGAGATCTTCGACGTCAAACCAAAGATCGTCGCCAACGAGCCAGTGCAGCATCTTCCGTTCACCCGCACGGGCCGGACGATCGAGTTTCGCAACGTCGGATTCCACTACCCGTCGAACGGTGACGGAGAGCCGCGCTGGGTTTTGCGCAACGTCAGCTTCACCGTGCCCGCCGGCTCGACGCTGGGGGTGGTCGGCGCGACAGGAAGCGGGAAGAGCGCGCTGATCGACCTCATTCCACGCATGTACGATCCGCAGGAGGGCGAGATTCTCGTCGACGGAGTACCGACGAGGAACATCCCACCGTCGGAGCTGCGCGAGGAAATCGGGTTCGTTCCCCAGGAGAGCCTGCTCTTCAGTGAGACGATCGGAGCCAACCTTTCCTACGGCACGAGCGGCCTGACCCAGACGGGCGAGTGGGCGGCAAACGTCGCGCAGCTCGATAAGACCATCGCCGAGTTTCCGGGACGATACGAAACGATTCTCGGCGAGCGTGGTATCAACCTCTCCGGCGGGCAGAAGCAGCGCGCATCGCTGGCGCGAGCGTTGGCGCGCAAGCCGAGCATCGTACTTCTCGACGATGCGCTTTCCGCGGTGGATACGCACACCGAAGCCGAGATTCTGCGCGCGCTGCGCGACGCCTTGTCGGGGAAGACAGCCTTGATCGCTTCACACAGAATCAGCGCCATTCGGGACGCGTCGTGGATCATCGTGCTCGACAAGGGCGTTCTCGTCGAACAGGGGCGTCACGCCGAGCTCATGGCGGCGCGCGGTCGCTACTGGTCATTGCTGCGGCGGCAACAGCTGCTGGACGCAGTCGAATCGGATACGTTGGCAACGGATATGAGCCCAAGTACAATATGACCATGTCCGGTCAGCACGAGGTCGCCGCCCTCAAAAAGCGGCTCAAAACGCTTGAGGAACAGGCAAAGGAAGCGCGCCGCGCGATCGACGAGCTCAATTCGCGCGACGCTCTGAAGACGCAGTTCCTTTCCAACATCTCGCACGATCTGCGGACGCCGCTGGCCGCCATCATCACCCACGCCGAGATTCTGCGCGACGGAATGCTCGGCGATCTCAATCCGAAGCAGAGAGACAGCGTCACCGGAATCGTCAACGGCGGGCAGCAGCTGCTCGACATGATCGACGAGATCCTCACCTACGTGCGCACCGCCAGCGACCAGGAGCCTCTCACCAGGACGGAATTCTCACTGCCGGAGATGGCGGATCAGGTGCGGACGCTGAATCAGGCTCTGGCCGCGAAGAAGCGACTCACAATCGAGCGGCTCAACGGTGATGATCTGCCCCCCGTCTACGCCGACCGCGACAAGATCAAGCACGTGCTCGGCAATCTGATCGGCAACGCGATCAAGTTCACCAACGAAGGCGGCCGCGTCTGGGTGTCGTTTTCGCGGCGCGGCAGGAACGGCGAGGAGGTCGTCGTCGAAGTTGGCGACAACGGTCGTGGGATCGCGCGTAACAACCACGAGCTGGTGTTCAGGGAATTCGCCCAGGTAGATGCGTCCCCGTCGCGGTCGCATCATGGGACGGGACTCGGCCTCGCCATCGCGCGCAAGCTGGTCGAGCTGCACTCGGGCACGATCTGGGTAGAGAGCGAGCTCGGCAAGGGTAGCAGGTTTTTCTTTACGCTGCCGCTCACCAGCGATACCGATTAGTGGCGGCGCGAATTCTGATCGTCGAAGACAGCCCGCTGGTGACCGATGCCTTCCGCGTGCTGTTCACCGACGCCGGCTACGAGGTTGACTCGGCGGCGACCGTCGTCGAGGCGATCGAGCGCGCCACCGCCGACAGAGTCGACGTGATGCTGCTCGATCTCTCGCTGCCCGACGGCAACGGTTTGGAGATCCTGAACGTGCTGCGCGAGCGCAATTCGCTGCCTCGCACGACGCTGGCAATGACCGGCCACAACGACTCAAAGTCGCGGCGGAGCTGCCTCGAAGCTGGATGCGCCGAGGTGCTACTCAAGCCTGTTCCAATCGGAGAGCTGCTACGGCAGATAGAGCGCCACCTGGCATAACAGAGCGACGGGCGCGGCAGCGGGCCGGTCCCCTTCTGCGATGGTACTATCGCACGAAGTACCGGCCGTTCGCGCGCGAGAAGCGACCGCGTCCTCCGCAGCGTGGGCTCATCATGCTGCAGATCGATGCGCTCGCCTACTCCGACCTGCGCCGCGCGCTGGAGCTTGGCCTGTGCCCGACGATCTCGCGATTGCTGCGTGAAGGATTCGCGCTGCGGCGCTGGTTCTGTGGACTGCCTTCGGCAACGCCCTATTGCCAGGCGGGGATGTTCCACGGTGAGAATGACGGCATCCCCGCGTTTCGTTTCTACGACAAGTCGGCGCGCAAAGTCATCACCTGCAACGCGCCCCACGGAGTGCAGTACATCCGGGACCGAATTCATTCTCCCGGCGCGCTCGCCGGCGGCTCCAGCTATGTGAATCTGCTGGATGGCGACGCACAAACCGTCGCGTTCACGGTCGCCACGCGCGAGAAGATGTCCGTGTACCGCAGACTCGGCGGAACGCGGATGGCGCTACTCATTCTGCTCCACCCGATTCGAATGCTGCGCATGGTGTTCCAGGGCGTGCTCGAGTGGCTGCTTGAAGAGTGGGAGCGCACGCGTGGTGAGCTGTCCGGGAGAGTCACCCACTCGGAAGGGATTTTTCCTTTCATTCGCATCCTGAGCAATGTCGTCGTGCGCGAGCTGCAGACGATGGCGATTCTGCTCGACGTCTATCTTGGCGTGCCCGTTATCTACAGCACGTTCATGCAATACGACGAGCTCGCGCATCACTTCGGGCCGTCGAGCAAGCAGGCACTGGCCGACCTGCGCCGAACGGACGCGCGCATCGCCGAGATCTGGCGGATGGCGCAGCTCGCCGGTGGGCGTGGTTATGACCTGGTCATCCTCTCAGACCACGGTATGACGCCGGCGCTGAGCTATCGGGTTCAATACGGCGAGTCATTGGGGACTACCGTGCAGGCCATTCTCGATGAGACGCCCGTGCCCGGAGCGACGCCTCGCTCGCTGACCAGCTACGCGGAGGACACCGAGTACTCGGACATAGGTCCGGAAGTCGTCGAAGCCGTCGCGCAGTTGACGCCAACGTCCTTCGGAGCCCGAAGCGGTGTGCGGAGATTTCGCGACTGGCTGCGCAGTCGATACGGACTGCGCGAGATCATCCTCCCGGAGAAGTACCGCGTCGATCGCACCAACGATGTGGTGGTCACCTACAGCTCCTGTCTGGCGCTGGTTTATTTCGCGGCGACGGAGCAACGGTTGTCACTGGAGCAGATTCGCGCCGACCAGCGCTGGTCGCGGCTGTACGACCGGCTCATAGCCCATCCAGGAATTGGCCTCGTTGCGACAGTGTCGGGCAACGCAGTCGATGTTGCGAGCAAGCACGGCCACGCGATTCTCCGCAATGGTGAGCTGGAGGTCGTGACTGGCGAGAACCCGCTCGAAGTGTTCGGCACGGAACCATATGTGTTGCGCGCGATCGAGTCGCTGGTGAGGCAGCCGAACGCCGGAGATTGCGTGCTCTTCGGAACTTACGACGGATACGACATCGTGTCCTTCGACGATCAGGTCGGCGCGCACGGATCCGCCGGCGGCGATCAGGTCTACCCCTTCCTCATCTCACCCGAGAGGCTTGGATTAAGCGGCGAGGCGCTCGAGGACGCGCGGGACATCCATCGCACCATTCTCGCGCGCTACGCTGCCGCCAATGCCGTCGACGCTCCGCCGTCTGCCGCTCGTTTGACTCCGATCGCACCTCGCGCAGCAGTCTGATTTGGGTGCCGGTACGGCGGAGGGGGCCCTCTTCGCTCTGAGATCTCGCGCTGGGTCACTTCGAGTCGCGGATCCATCCTCTGGCCTTCTCTCATTTTTCGCTGCCATCCGATTCGCTCGATGGTCATCGCTACGAGGACCCCCTCCGCCTTCCCTCCCCCATCTATCGCTGGCCGGGTGCGTGACGCCGCCTCGCGGCAGCGAGCCGAGCGTAGCTCGGCTTTCTCGCTTTTTTTCCGCGCGAGACGGTCAAAGTAGCGCACGCCCGGGCGGCGCCGCAGTTGCGATGCGACACAGGCAGGTGAGGGTGTCCTCGCAGCGATGACCATCGAGCAAATCGGTTGGGAACGAACGGGTACTACCGAGCGGGTTGGGATGGATGTCGCGATTCGAGGTGACCCAGCGCGAGATCTCAGAGCGAAGAGGACACCCTCACCGATCGGTTTCCGCGACGCCAGTCGAAGCGATCACGGAGCGACAGCGCCCGAGACGATCGTCTTGAAGGCTGACGCAGAGATCTTCTCGGGCTCGAACGGCTCCCCCGCGCGTTTCATGACGCCGCGCACCACCTGATCGAGGGTGACGAGCGGCGCGTCGGCTTCGGCCTGGACATCGACTTCCCACTTGCCCCGGTCGGGACCCTTCAGGGTGTGACGGTAGCGCGCCGTGAAAACGGTGTGGCGGTGGACGATGATCGCGCGGTCCTCCTCCTCGATCGGCAAGAACTCATCGCCGGCACTCTCGCTGAGCGCCTCGGGGGGCTCGTCGGGCGCGTGAGGATGCTCGGGCTCCGGCGGCAGCGGGAGCGCGGCGACGACCGCGACGCCGGTCTCGACCCCTGATTGACGAAGTGGCGGGAACAGCCTGACTTCGTCGACGGCCTGGAGGCCGATACGCTCGGCGATGTCGCGGAGGAATCTTTCTGTCGTTTCGATCACGCCGGCACCCTGGATGTCTGTCCCGCAGTCTTGCCCGTCGTTCTGTCCATCAGCTCACGTTCGACGTAGAGCCGCAGAATGTGCATGAAATCCTGCGCATTGGTTACCACTCCGAATGCCTGGTGCGTGCCGCGGTCCTTGAGCTTGCTCACCACGAACTCCGAAGAGTCGACGCAGATCGTCGCCAGCTCGCGCATCGAGCCGTCCTTCTCGGTGATAAACGCGGGCAACATGTTACCGGTGGCAATGGCATGAAGCGCGGTTGCGATCAGCACCGCCATTGTGGCGCGGGTGGTGTGGCGCTTCATCGCGTCCTGCGCGGCAAGGGTGTCGGTGATCACTTCGGGGAGTGGACCGTCGTCGCGGATCGATCCCGTCAGGACGAACGGCACACCCTTCAGGACGCAGGCGCGCATGATTCCGTCCTTGATGATTCCCTGTTCGACCGCTTTGCTGATCGAGCCGGCCGCCCTCACCTTGTTGATGGCGCGCATGTGGAGTCCGTGCCCACCGGTGGTGGCTTCGCCGGTTCTGGTCATGCCGAGTGTCGTGCCGAAGATCGAGGCTTCGATGTCGTGCACGGCGACGGCGTTGCCGGCGAGCAGAGCCGCGACGAACCCGTTCTCGATGAACCAAACCATATCCGTGCGCGCCCGCGAGTGTACCAATGCGGGCCCGGTGACCCAGATCGGATACCCGCCGCGGTCGCGCTCCTCGATGAGAATGTGCGCCATCAGCGCGTACTCGATCGGCTTCTCGCGCGACACCTCGCTGGACATGAACTTGAACTCGCCTTCCTCATCGCCCAGGAAAGACGCCGTGTGCACGTAAATGCCTTCGCTGCCGTCTTCCTCGCTGCCGACGGCGACCATATCGCCCTTTTTGAGACGGCGGCCTTCTCTGACCCAGAGTCCATCATTGTCGAGGACTAGCGCGGAGTCCATCCTCGGCTCGCGCGGCATCAGCCACGAACCTTTGATCTTGACGTAAGTCGGAAGATTCGTCGTGGAAAAGAAATTCTCAGGCAGAACGCCATCCGCCGGCGCCGCAACAAACTTTGCGTCGGGGGCGTTCTTCAGATCAGGCGAGTTGAAGTCGGGGTGTCTTAGAGTGGTCACGGGTTAAAGATCAGCATCAGAGTGCGGACTGCGGACTATGCGGATTGAAGGGTACGGACTAACAGATCAGTGCGGAGTTCGGACTAATTGAGGATTACGGACTAATTGCGGATTGCGGACAACTGCAGTCTGCAACGGTCCGCAGTAAGTCCTCGGTAGTCCTCAATCCGCAGTCGGTCCGGACTCCTCAATTAGTCCGCAGTGCGGAATGATCAGTTGGTCCGTACCCCTCAATCCGCATAGTCCGCAGTCCTCGGTCGCTGGCAGTCTAGAGG
>JBKOVX010000231.1:0-6465 GCA_046724115.1 Gemmatimonadota bacterium
AACGTGAACGGCGCCGCCGGTCCTGCTCCGTCAGGGTCGACCGTGTATTCCGCGCTCGTTGTCGTCGTCGCCGGAGTACGGACGATGGTACCGATGTCACGGCCATAAACCAGCTTGTGGAAAGTGCGAGGCGCCGCAAACTCCCGAAATGCCGAATAAGCGCCGCTCGATATGAACGGCTGCGCGTAAAGCTGCAGCGTCAGATTCGGATTGAACGTCCAGTTCACCCTCGTGTCGAGCGACAGCGTCCGCGTCTTGATGAAGGCAAAGACGTATCGATGACCATAGAAGGAAGTCGCGGTCGGATCGGTCACGGTCTCCACGTATTGCGCAGCATCTTCATCGGCGCTGAAGCTCGGCGACAGGCTGATGAAAACATTGGCGGATGGCTTCAACCCCAGGCCGGGTTGGACGATCAACGTATGCGTATCCGCATCGACGCCGCGACCGACCTGAACCGTGAAGTCCCCTACCGCGCGCTTACGCGCATCCGTCGAGATCTCCACCATCCCGAACTTGTAGCCGGTCCGCATTACCACTGGGCCGCCGCGCGTCAGCCGGTCGTCTAGTACCGTCGGATGGTAGATCGCGAAGCTGCGGATCTTCCAGTAGTTGAGAAACATGTTCTCGTAGTACGCCTGCGCCTGTGAGTCGGTACGGTCGCCATCGTAGTTGAATTGCTGCTGTCCGCCGACGAGCCACGCGATTTCGCGATACCACGAGCCAGGTGTCACCCACTGACTGCCGATATTCGCGTTCATCCACTTGTAGTCGACGCGACTGAGGAACGACAGATCATTTGTCTCGAAGCCAGGGCTGCGCCAGTTCTGCGCTGTCTCCCAGAGCCAGAAGCCATTGTCCTTCGCCACGCGCGTGTAGAAACCGTAGCCTTGCAGCGAATTCGCGTCGGGCCGGTAACGTGTGTCGAACAATCCGTCAGTCGTGTTGCGCCGATCGGGACGCTGGAAGTAATGCGCGCTCGATCGCTGCGTCACGTCCATCACCGCGGTAGATCCGGCAACGTCGGAGAATAGGACCGATCCGATCCACGAATAGTTGCGCTGCGCCCAGTGATGATTCCAGTCGATGCCAGCCTCTTCGGCGTGGCTGCGCAGTCTGTCGCTGACAATCGTATCGCCAAGGTGACGTATTGTTGATGTGAAGCCCGTTCCGATCGTCGTCGCACCCTGATTCAGGTCTTTCTTGATGCGTCCGACGAAATAATTGGTGAGCGGCTCGACCGCCTGGGTTTGCTCCGGTGCGGCTGGCCCCGTCACATAGCGTGCTGTCTCGCGACCCGTCACCGCATCGAGGAGACCAATGGTGAATCCGCTACGGGTACGGCCGGTGATCTTCCCGGCGCCGATGATCGTAGTGTTGTCTGGAGTGTCCGCGAAATCGGCGAGCCCGCTCACATAGCCATTGAGTTGTGGCGGTCTGCCAATACGCCGTGAGTAGTACAGGTCGAGGCTGGATGTATTGCTGCAGAAGAAGCAGTTGAAATTGCCAAAGTCGAACGCATTGCTGCCCGCGACGAAGAACGGCCGCTTCTCCTGATAATACGTCTCGTAGGCGGACAGATTGATCGTCGCCGGATCGACTTCCACCTGTCCGAAATCCGGGTTGACCGTCGCGTCCAGAGCGAGGCTCGGCGTCAAGAGATACTTGATGTCCGCACCGGCGCTCACGCGACCGTAGCTGCTGCTGTGATACGGATCGCCAGGTTGCGCGTACTTGTACTGCTCACGCGACTCGACGTACGGCAGCAGCTCGAGCTGACGTGGCTGGGGACCAATCGTAAGACCGGTCAATGACCCGTAGTACGCCGGCCCACCTGCTTCGCTCAACTTGCGGAACGACCACATGTCCTGCTCATGAAGCCGGTCGGTGTAGCGCCAGATCTGCATTCCCCATGTCTGCAGACTGTCGCGCGAGAAACGCAGCTGTGAGTAGGGGATTCTCATCTCCGCCGTCCAGCCGAGCGAATCGATGCGAGTTGCAGCTTCCCAGATCGGATCCCAGGAGGGGTCGCCGTTGAATTGATCTCCGCGGACTCCCGACGGATTCACCTCGAACCAGGCCTGATCGATTTTGTTGTGATATGGGTCGAGGACGACGATCAGCTTGTCGGTCGTAAGCGAATTGAACGAGCCGTTGGTCCCGTTCGAGTCGAGCAGCTGATCTCGTCGCGATACCGGCGCAATGATGCCGCGGGCGCCCAGGCTGTCGTACATGCGCGCACCGATGTACAGAGCACGCTCGTCGTAAAGGATTCTTACCTCAGTGCGCTGGCTCGCTGGTGCGCCTTCGCGGGGCTGCTGTTGGCGGAAATCGGTGATCGGTGTCGCCCTGGCCCAGGCGGCTTCATCGAGCTTGCCGTCAATGCTGATCGTGGCGCTCACCGGCGATGCCGCGGCTACCGGCAAAGCGGCGGAGGTCGAGGAGCTGGCGGAGCTGCTCTGACTCGTTTGGGCGCGAAGCGCCGTGCCGGCACAAAGAAGTGCGGCCGCAGAAAGATAGAACGGGCGTGCGGAAAGGATCGGCATCAACAGCGTAGATGGACGAGTGAGTGAGTAAGTGGGTTGGACAACCATACCCTACGGGAAGGTTTTGAATCTGTTTCGCCCGGTGAGTCACACTCTTCTTCGCGCCAATGCATCTTACGAGAGCGCTGTCCATGCCTCTGATAGTTTAGACTGCAACGCCTTTGCCCCTGAGATGACAAACCTTCGCGCGGACGAGCTGCCCTCTCTGGTTGATCTGGAGTCGGCCGCGGCACTCATCTATCAGTCCATGACTCCGACTCCCCAATACCGGTGGCCGTTGCTCGACGCGCGGGTCGGCGCATCAATCTGGGTCAAGCACGAGAATCACACCCCCACCGGCGCCTTCAAGGTGCGCGGCGGCCTCGTCTACGTCGACGAGCTTTGCCGCTCTGGAAAGAAGCCCATCGGCTTCGTCTCTGCGACCCGAGGCAATCACGGACAGTCTGTTGGATTCGCCGCGCGTCAATACGGAGTCCCCGCCGCCGTCCTCGTGCCGATCGACAACAGCGTCGAAAAAAACGCCGCCATGCGAGCACTCGGTGTCGAAGTGATCGAGCAAGGTCGAGACTTTCAGGAGTGCGCCGATCTTGCCGACAAGATCGCGGCCGATCGCGGCTGGCACCGATTCCCTTCATTTCATCCATTGCTCGTGCGTGGCGTTGGGACTTACGCGCTCGAGCTATTCCGCGCTGTTAGTGATCTCGACACCGTCTACGTGCCGATCGGCATGGGCAGCGGCATGTGCGGAGTCATCGCCGCCAGAGACGCGCTCGGCCTCAAGACGCGCGTTGTCGTCGTCGTATCAAAGGGCGCTCCCGCATTCGCTCTCTCCTTTCAGCAAGGCCGCGTCATCTCGCACGAGGTAACGACTCGTGTCGCCGACGGCATGGCGTGCCGGACGCCGGACCCCGCGGCTCTGGTGATCGCCAGGCGCGGCGCCGAACGCGTTGTAGAAGTCAGCGATGAGGAAGTGGAAGCAGCGATGCGAGCGCTATTCGCCGACACGCACAACACCGCGGAAGGCGGTGGTGCGGCAGCACTCGCCGCGTTGCTTCAGGAAAAGGAGAGAATGCGCGGCAAGAAGGTCGCCGTCATTCTCTCGGGCGGAAACATCGACACTCGACTATTCGGTCGTATCCTCGAGTCCGCTTAGCCCGCCAACGGTGAAAACGCCGTTGGTGGCATCGATGTGTATTGCACCGAACCGCGACACATCGCTGCCCAGAATCCCATCAGAGTTGATCAAACCCGATAAAACCGGGCCGTACACGATGACGTCCTGAAGCTTGATGGGTTTGCCGCCAATGTTTAGGGTGAGAAACGGCACCATTCGATCGGTCCGACGGCCGGTCCTGGCAATCCCGTACACGCGACTGTCGGAGTTCTTCGTGGACGCACCAACCTTCTCAATCACGGTAGCATTCAGGAAAGTGGTTTGCGCTCCCGTGTCGAGCGTGAAGTGGACCTTGCCATTCAGTTTCGTGCCGAGCTCCACCAGCGGCTTGCCGAGCCAGGCCAAAGTACGATCCGCCTCCACTCCGTCAGTCCGATGCACCGGCTCGGCGATCAGAATTGCGCTACGCGCATAGTCCATCGTCAGGTCGAGCTGGCGGAGCGTAACCCAGCCGAGGATGCCGTCGACGTGAACACCACGCGCCGGAACACCTTCAGCTGAAGAACGAAGGTACATCAGGGACTCGTCGATGATCACCGCTGGACAGTTGATGATCACGATGGATCCGATCTCGATTCGCTTTACTGTTGCCGCCCTCACCGCAGCGGAGCCGGCGAAGGTGCGGACCACCAGCGTGTCTTCAGACAGCGCCGCGATCTTTGCGTCAGCGGCGACCGCCGAGCTCACGACTGTCATGCTCGAGCCGGTATCGATCCAGAAATCGTAAATGTTTCCATTGATGCGGACACGAATCATCGGCGTTCCGACCGCGGTGACCTTCAACGGCAGCACCAGCGGGTCGGTGGGAAATTTGATGGACTCCGGCTCCGCCTCAGCGAAGGCTTTGCCCCACCGTTCCAGCTCGCTCGTGAGCAGTTGGTCCTGAGCACTGAGCACGGAGGTGAGCGGCAGGTCACGAAGCTGCTTCCATTTTCTCTCATAGCGGAGCGTCGTCGCCAACATTACCTGCGACGCGACGGCGACGTTTACATCCGTCCGTTGCTGACTGGCCGCGGCGAAAGCGGTCTCGGCAGTTTCAACGTTTCCGCTGGCAAGAAGTGTCATACCTTCAGCGAAGCGAGACTCGGCGTCGTTTTTCGCGGAGTGCTGCAGGGTGGGCAGGTCAAAGTTCGCGAACGCGGACCAGTAGGTCTCTGAGAAGAGACCGGTCGGCGTCCCCGGCGGCGGCGCCGTCAGCGCGGAATCCGGACCGCCGCTAAAGAGTGTCGCTGAGACGTCGGGTTGAAACGCTTCCTGGGTGGCGAGCTTCGACTCTCGCTGCTGATCGCTTAGTGCGGATGCTGCCTGGACGTCACCACAGATAAGTCCGGCGAAGAGTGCTACGGCCCAGACGCGCGCGCGTGTACGCGGGATTCGAACAAGGATGCTCGACCCCATCGCGCCAATGCAGGTTTGACGCATACGGCCCCTCCGAATGGAAATCGGAGCTGAGTGAGCTGGTGGGCCGTAGCTGCATCTCCGACTCACTGTTGGATAGTGGCTTGCCGAAAAGGGTTTATCAGAACGCCATCTATCTCTGTCCCCATTTTGTATCCACGGTGTAAACGTTGTCCCCTAAGTTGGGAACGAATCATCCAAGCCTGTCCACGGTGCCGAACCGACGGACAAGTTTTATCAGAACGACATCCACCTCGTCATTTTCACCAGAAGAACATTTTCGGGGGCTGTTCGAAACAGGTCGGTCGCGTCATTCGACAGCCGAAACGGCGTTGTAAGAGCGTCTTCATGACGGCCCTGTGACCAGACCACGAACAGGGTCGAGCCTGGTCGATACTCCCAGCGCAATACGACATTCGATCGAAAATCCTTCACGTTGAACGCCGGATCATCGAACTTGAGATCAGCAGTTCCGTTGCCGTCGGTGTCGGCGCTGTACACGCCGTCGGCTAGCTGTGCCGAGAAACGACGAAACCTGTCCGCATACTTCGCTGCTCGCGGCGCGATGACTTCCTTGAAGTCGGAGTAGGTTGCCGCTGACAGGAACGGCTGCGCGTAAAGCTGGAGAGTCAGGACGGGAGTGAATGCGAAGTCGAGCCGGGTCGTTAGCGCAGCGGTCGTCCGATTGAGCGCGCCGAGGACATAGCGTGGATCGGCATTGGTTCCCGCCTGTGCCGCGTAGAAGATGTCGCTCGTCTCCCGGGTGACACTCGGCCCCAGCGTCATAGTCGCGTTGCTCAACGGCTGCCACGTCAGCGTCGGAGAAAACGAGATCGACTGCTGTCCCGGGTCATCCGACTTCACGATGCTGTATGACCCGTTGAGTCTCAGCGCCTTCTGCTGCGGCGAATAGAAACTCCCGAACGCCACCCACGCGCCCTCTTCATTGAGCAGTGGTCCGCCGCGCAGCCTGAGAGTGTGCGCGGACAACCGGCGGCCAACGCGCAGGAACGAGCCCCAGAAATTCCGCAGCTCACCCTGCAAGTCCACGTTGAGTTGAGAGAATGTTCGCTCGCCACCATATGTCCACCACGACCAGGTGTTGGTGTAAACGCTCCAGTTGTTGAAGACGGAGCCGGGGTCGTTCTCCACCCTGCCGAGCCAGACAAAATCTTCCGACCAATCGGCGACTTTCTGGATCCCAATATCGTTGACGTCGAATCCCGGAGTGCGCGTGTAGAAGGCGTTGCCGTACCGCCAGTGGCCTGTCGAGCGATCGGCTTGCAGGCGCGCCCCGAAGCCGGTGAGTGATCTCTGTGTCGTGTCGTAATCGATGTGATCGGCGTC
>JBKOVX010000131.1:0-9303 GCA_046724115.1 Gemmatimonadota bacterium
ATCTGAATCATCACCCGACGCGCGGCAATGGTGATTGCGATCGTGCCGGCGACAACACCTACCATGACGATCGCGAGCACGACCAGTGAGAACGGCCCGACAGCCTGCGTCTTGATGAAGCTGAACGTGCTGAAGATACCCGGCCGGAACCGCTCGACGATCGAGAAGAAAATGATCAGCGAAGCGCCGTTGCCGAGACCTCTTTCCGTAATCTGCTCGCCGAGCCACATCACGAAGATCGCGCCCGCGGTGAGAACGGTCACCATCTGCAGCTTGAATCCGAATCCCGGATTGACGACGGCGTTCTCGAGCGAAGACGTGAACAGCGCGAATCCCCAACCTTGCACAGCGGCCAGAATCACCGTTCCGTACCGCGTCCACTGCGTCACCTTCTTTCTGCCTTCCTCGTCCTTCTGCATCTTCTCGATCGTCGGGATAACCGCGCCAGCGATCTGGAAGAAGATGCTCGACGAGATGTACGGCATGATTCCCAGCGCGAAGACCGTCGCGTGCGACAGTCCACCGCCGACGAACAGGTCGTACAACCCGAGAAGACCGCCCTTTCCACCTCTGTTGGCGAAGAAGTCGGTCAGCGCCACGACATCGACGCCCGGCGCCGTGATGTGCGCGCCGATTCTGTAGATCACGAGACAGAGGAACGTGAAGACGATCTTGTCCCGCAATTCCGGCGTGTTGTAGATGTTGCTTACAGCCGCCGCTGGAGCTGATTGCGCCATTTAGTTTTCTACCCGGCCTCCGGCCGCTTCGATTTTCTGCCGGGCGCCCGCGCTCATCTTGATGCCGCGCACGGTGACGCCCTTCGCAACCTCACCGTTGGCGAGAAGCTTGGCCGGACCTTTTCCTTTTCGGATCAACCCCGCTTCGGTCAAAGTCTCTTCCGTCACTTCAGCGCCCTTCGGCAGTTTAGCCAGATCGTCGAACCCGACGACCTGATGCTCTACCCGAAAGATATTCGTGAAACCACGCTTTGGGACGCGGCGAGTTAGCGGCATCTGGCCGCCCTCGAACTGTGGCTTGCCGCCGCCCGGACCGTGGTGGCCGCTGCGTGCCTTGATACCCTTGTGTCCCTTGCCTGACGTCTTGCCGGTGCCCGAGCCCGGACCGCGTCCGAGTCTCTTGCGATTCCGGTGCGACCCCGGGGCGGGAACCAGATTGTGCAGTCCGATCTTCTCGACCGCTGCCGCCTTCGTTTTAGTAGCCACTCTTTAGCCCTCTACCGGCGTCACTTCGACGAGATGACGCACGTGCTTGATCTGTCCGCGCAGCGCGGGTGAATCCTGCTTGATCACCTCGGACTGGTGATTCCGGAGTCCGAGCGCTTCGAGTGTGAGTCGCATCTTCCAGGAATGCCCGATGCCGCTCCTCACCTGCTTGATGCGCACCTTGCCCTCGGTGATCGTCTCTTTCGCGGTCGTCTTCGGACCGCGAGTTCTCCACCAGACGTGTGTTCTAGGCATGGACCACCGCCTCCTTCGACTTGGCGCGCGAGCGATAGCCGATGCTCGACACCTCGATGCCGCGCTCACGAGCGATCTGCTCGACCGTCGTCAGCTGCTGAAGTCCATCCAGCGCCGCCAGCACCATGTTGTGCGGGTTGGTCGAGCCGAGACTCTTGGTGAGAATGTCGGCGATACCGGCGCACTCCATGATCGCGCGCACAGCGCCGCCGGCAATCACGCCCGCGCCGGGAGCCGCGGGCTTCATCAGCACGCGTCCCGCTCCGTGCGAGCCAACCACCTCGTGCGGAATGGTGCCACCGGTCATCGGGATGCTCACCATGTTGCGACGCGCCCCATCGACAGCCTTGCGGACTGCCTCTGAGACTTCGTTCGCCTTACCCGTCGCGAAACCAACTCTGCCCTGACCGTCACCGACCGCGACGAGCGCGTTGAATGAAAAGCGGCGTCCGCCCTTCACGACCTTGGCGACGCGATTGATGGCGATGACGTTCTCGACGAGCTCGCTGCCGCCCTCTCCGCGTCCGCCTTCACGATCGCGCGATTTTCCCTCGCGCCGACCGCGTCCACCGCCGCCGCCACCCTGACCGCCGCCTTCGCCGCGGCCGCCGCCGCCCTGGCCGCCCTGGCCACCGCGTCCACGACCACCGCCGCCACGACCACCGCGTCCCCCTCCGCCTCCGCCGCCGCTACGAGCGCTACCGCCCCCGCCCCCCCGGGCTGGGCGCTCTGTTGGCGCTTGCTCGGTCGAAGCTTCTGGATTCTCGTTCTCTGCCATTTATTAAAACTCCAATCCGCCCTCGCGGGCTCCGTCGGCCACGCCTTTCACGCGGCCGTGATATTTGTAACCAGCTCGATCGAAAACCACGCGCTTCACGCCGGCATCCTTTGCCTTCGCCGCGAGTCGCTTCCCAACTTCCACCGACCGCTCGGTCGGCTTACCCGTAAGACCCGAATCGGTCACCGTCATCAGCGTCCGCTGCGCACCGTCGTCGACCAGCTGCGCGTAGATGTGCTTGATCGAGCGGTACACCACCAGGCGCGGCCTCTCCGCGCTACCGATCACTTTCTTGCGAAGGCGGAAATGACGCCGCGTGCGCAGCTGATCGCGGGATTTTGGTCTGGCCATCTTAGGCATTATTTCGCTCCCGCCTTACCAGCTTTGCCGGCTTTGCGGCGAATCTGTTCACCAACATACTTGATTCCCTTGCCCTTGTAGGGCTCGGGTGGTCTGATGCTGCGGATCTCCGCGGCCACCTGACCGACGATTTCCTTGTTCGCGCCTTCGATCACGATCGTCGTCGGCTGCGGAGCGCTCAGCTTGATACCCTTCGGTGCCTCGTACTTCACCGGATGCGAAAACCCGAGCGCGAGCTGCAATCCGTAAGGACGCTGGTCAGCCTTGTAGCCGACTCCGACGAGCTCGAGCTCCTTCTTGAATCCCTTCGTCACACCCTCGATCATGTTCGCGACCAGGGTGCGGCTGAGGCCGTGAAGCGCCTTGTGGTTCGCCTCATCAGACGGACGCTCGACAAGGATCTGGTTGTCGTTCAGCGTCACCTTCATATCGTCGTGCAAGGTGCGCTCTAGCTCGCCCTTCGGGCCTTTCACCTGAACCGTGTTGCCCTCGACCTTGGCGGTAACGCCTTTCGGGACGACAACCGGGTGCTTTCCAATTCGTGACATCGTTGATCTCCTACCAGACGAGAGCGAGAAGCTCGCCGCCGGTCCGCTTCTGGCGCGCCTGGCGATCGGACATCACGCCCTGAGACGTGCTGAGGATCGCCATGCCGAGTCCGTTGCGAACGCGCGGAATCTCCGCGACCGCGACGTACTTGCGCAGTCCCGGCGTCGAAACGCGACGCAGCTCGCGAATGACCGGCTGGCCGCCCTGCGCGTACTTGAGAACCACGCGCAGCAGCTGCCGCCCGTTCTCTGTATCGAGAGTCTTGTAGTCCTGAATGAAGTTGTTCTCCTTCAGGATCTTCGCGATCTCCACCTTCAGCTTCGAGACCGGCATGTCCACGCGACGGTGCTTCGCCCCACAGGCGTTCCGGATGCGCGTGAGCATATCGGCAATCGGATCTGTCATGCTCATTAATTCAATTTCCTCGTTCTACCGTATCCCAACCCAAAGTCCGCACTCCGCGGCTTGGGGAGGACGCGTAGAAATGAATGGTTACCAGCTCGCCTTGCGCACGCCGGGGATGTACCCCGACAACGCCAGGTCTCTGAAACAGATTCTGCAGACGCCGAACTTTCTCAGGAACGCGCGGGATCTCCCGCATCTGCCGCAACGGTTGTGTTGCCGCACCCCGAACTTCGGCTTCCTCTTGCTCTTTTCCACCATGGCTTTTCTCGCCATTACCCTTCTCTCTCTCTAAGAATTGGTTCGCAGTTCACTTCGCTGGACCGCGTCACGACTGCTGCTGCGTGATGATCGGCTTGTCGTCGCCACGGAAAGGCATTCCCAGCTCGCGCAGTAGCGCGAACGCCTGGTCGTCCTTGTTCGTGGTGGTGACGAAGGTGATGTCCATGCCGTGGATCTCTTCGACCATGTCGTAGTTGATCTCCGGGAAGATCATCTGCTCCTTCACGCCGAGTGTGTAGTTGCCGCGGCCGTCGAACGAGCGCGTGTTGACGCCGCGGAAATCGCGAATGCGCGGGATCGCCACCGTCACGAACCGGTCGAGAAACTCCCACATGCGCGCGCCGCGCAACGTCACCGCCGCTCCTATCTCCTGACCCTGTCTGAGACCGAAGTTGGCAATCGACTTCTTCGCCTTCTTACGAACTGGCCGCTGGCCGGTGATGATGCTCAGCTCGAACACGACCTTGTCCAGGATCTTCGGGTTCTTGATCGCCTCGCCCACACCGCAGTTGACTACGATTTTCTCGAGTGTGGGGATCTGGTGCACGTTGGTGAACCCGAACTGGTTCTTTAGCCGATCACGAACGGTGCTCTCGTAGTAAACGCGAAGCCGCGGCGGCGGGACGGGCAGATCCTTCCCGGCGTGCTCGGCCTGAACCTGCGCCTGAACCTCGCGCTTCTTCCCCTGTTTCTTCTCTTTGGTTGCCATGATCTATATCCTCGCTCAGCGCACCCGGGGAATCGGTTCCCCGTTCTTGACGCTGACGCGCTCTTTGGTTCTGCGACGGTCGGCGCGCTCGACATCGCTGTCGAACCGCACATGAACTCTGGTCGGCGCACCCGACTTCGGATCGAGCAGCATCACGTTGGATGCGTGAATCGACGCCGGCGCCTCGCGGATTCCCGACTGCTCCTCGGCAGTCCGCGCCTTGCGATGCATCTTCACCAGATTCACGCCCTCGATCAGCACGCGACCGGTCTTGAGGAAGACGCGAAGGACCTTGCCCTCCTTCCCCTTGTCTTCACCCCTCATCACGCGAACGGTATCTCCCTTGGAGAAGTGCAGCTTCATCCGCTTCGAGTTCAGGGCGTGACGCGCGTGCAGCCTCTTCTTCGCCGTTTTACGGTATTTCAGTACTCTCACTTTAAATCACCTCTGGAGCGAGCGAGACGATCTTCATGTACTTCTTGTCGCGGAGCTCCCGCGCCACTGGACCGAAGATACGTGTCGCCCTCGGCTCACCGGCCTCGTTGATGATCACCACTGCGTTCTCGTCGAAGCGGATGTAGGAACCGTCCTTGCGGCGCGTCTCCTTCGCCGTGCGAACCACCACCGCGCGCGCGACATCCGACTTCTTGACGGTGCCGTTGGGGAGCGCGTTCTTCACGGCGACGATCACGACATCGCCAAGCGACGCGTAGCGTCGGCGCGTTCCGCCGAGCACGCGGATCACGAGCGCCGTTTTCGCGCCCGAGTTGTCCGCTACCTTGACCACCGATTCCTGCTGGATCACTGGTCGTCTCCGTTAACGTGCACGTTCGATGATTTCGACCACGCGCCACCGCTTGTCCTTCGACAACGGCCGGGTCTCCATGATGCGGACGGTATCGCCCGTCTTCGCCTCGTTCTGCTCGTCATGAGCTTTCAGCTTCTTCGTGCGGCGCACCATCTTGCCGTACACGGGATGCTGGACTCTGCGCTCGATCGAGACGACGACCGTCTTCTGCATCTTGTCGCTGACGACCATGCCCACCCGCGTCTTGCGCGCGCTGCGTTCGGTCGTTGCGTTTTGTGTTCTCGCCAATTCAGCCATTAAGCCCTCTTACTCGTCTTCTTGCGGTTCGTCGCCGTGGCGCTCTTGCGCCCGCGTCTTCCCGTAACTCGTCTCGCGACCACCGGCTTCGCGCTTCCCTCTCCCCTCTTCCCGCTGCCCGCTTCCGCGATGCCGATCACCTTCTCGCGCAGCACAGTCTTGAGCCGCGCCACGTCTCTGCGAATCACCCGCAAACGAAGCGGGTCGTCGAGAGTGCGAGTGCCGGAGGCGAGGACGAGGTTAAACCTCTCCCTCTCCAGCTCGGCGATGCGGGCGTTGATGTCCGCTTCGCCCAACTCGCGAATGTCCTTAGCCAGCATCCGTGTGCGCCTCCTCACGTGTCACGAACTTCGACTTCACTCCGATCTTGGCGGCGGCAAGTGCCATCGCCTTGCGTCCGATCTCCGGCGTCACGCCCTCGAGCTCGAACATCACTCGACCCGGCTTCACCACGGCCACCCATCCCTCGGGTGAGCCCTTCCCCTTACCCATGCGCGTCTCGGCGGGCTTCTTGGTGATCGGCTTGTCCGGGAAGTTTCTGATCCAGAGTTTGCCGCCACGCTTGATGTGTCTCGTCAGAGCCACACGCGCCGCTTCGATCTGCCGGTTGGTAACCCAGCCCGGCTCCATCGCCTTGAGACCGTAGTGACCGAAGGAGACTTCGTTGCCACGAGTGGCCAGCCCCTTCGTCCGGCCCTTGAATCTCTTTCTGAACTTTACGCGTTTCGGACTAAGCATCCCCGATTCTCCCTAGACGCCAGTCGAGTAAGTCTTGCCGCGGCGATCTTCGACGATCTCGCCCTTGAAGATCCAGACCTTCACACCAATGGTGCCGAAGGTGGTCTTCGCGGTCGAAGTCGCGTAGTCGATGTCCGCGCGCAGCGTGTGGAGAGGAACACGACCCTCGTGATATCCCTCGACGCGCGCGATCTCGGCGCCGCCGAGCCGCCCGCCGCACTTGATCTTGATCCCGCCGGCTCCCATGCGCATCGCACTTTGTACCGCGCGCTTCATGGCCCGACGGAACGAGATGCGCTGCGCCAGCTGGTTGGCGATGTTGTCGGCAACCAGCTGGGCATCGAGCTCCGGACGCTTGATCTCCTCGACGTTGATTCCGACTTCCTTGCCGGAGAGGCGCGTCAGCTCATCGCGGAGCTGATCGACTTCCGCTCCCTTCTTGCCGATGACGACGCCCGGACGACCGGTGTGAATCGTGACGACGACCTTGCCAGGCTTCCGCTCAATGCGGATGTCGGCGATCGCCGCGTGACCGAGACGCGCCTTCAGATACTTGCGAAGAAGCTCGTCCTCGCGAAGGAGCTGAGGAAAGTCGCGGTTCGCATACCACTGCGATCTCCAGGTCTTGGAGACGCCGAGACGGAATCCGATCGGATGTGTTTTCTGACCCATTAAGCCTTACTCCCCTTTGAGCTGGACGCCCGCTTCGTCGAGCGCTCGGCACTCCGTGCTGGGCGCTGCGCGCGAGGCGTTTCTTCTCGTGCGTCGAGAACGATCTCGACATGACTGGTTCTCTTTCTGATAGGCGTGGCGCGTCCCTGCGCCGCCGGCATGAACCGACGCAGCGCCGGTCCCTCGTTCACGATCGCATGCTTGATGTAGAGTGTGTCGACATCAACCGATTCGCTGCTCTCGCGCGACTTGAACTCGGCGTTGGCGACAGCGGAGTTGAGAACCTTCTCGATCTGCTTCGCCGCGTGCTTCTTGGAGAAGCGCAGCAGGCCGAGAGCCTCGTTGACGTCCTTGCCGCGGATCTGATCGATCACGAGACGCATTTTGTATGGCGACTGGCGGGTCGTGCGCTGGATCGCGCTCGACACACCCTTCTTCTCAGCGGCGTGACGCGCCGCGCGAATTCTCGATCGCTCGCTCATTTGACCGCCGCCGTCCCGTTGGCCGGAGTCGGGGGTGCAGCCCCTGGCCCGCCGCCCGGTCCGCCCGTCGTCGGAACTCCAGTCGCCTTCTTGTCCGTCGCCGCCGCCGCCTTCACCGCGCCGGTGTGGCCGCGGAAGAGACGCGTCGGCGCAAACTCACCGAGCTTGTGCCCGACCATGTTCTCGGTCACGTAGACCGGGATGAACTTGTTGCCGTTGTGAACGGCAAAGGTGTGTCCGACGAAATCCGGGATGATCGTGCTCGCGCGCGCCCAGGTCTTCACGACCCGCTTCTCGTTCCTGGAGTTCAGCGCCGAGACTTTCGTCATCAGCGCGTCTTCGACGTAGGGACCTTTCTTGATACTTCTTGCCATATCCGATTCCCAGAATTGGTTACTGCGTTGCTTTGCCGCGCTTGCGTCCGCGGACGATCAGGCGCTGCGATGACTTGTGCGTCTTGCGAGTCTTGACGCCTTCCTTGTTGCCCCATGGGTCGACGACGTTGCGTCCGCCGCGCGTACGACCGCCATGTGGGTGATCGACCGGGTTCATGACTTCGCCGCGAACCTTTGGACGCTTGCCGAGCCAACGGCTCTTGCCCGCCTTGCCATGCGACAGCAGCTCGTGCTCGGCGTTTCCGACGGTGCCGACGGTCGCCAGGCAATTGCCGTGGACCATGCGGGTCTCCGTGGACGCCATGCGCAGCGTAACGTATTCGCCCTCCTTTGCCACGACTTCGAGCGCCGTTCCTGCCGAACGCGCCATCTGGCCGCCCTTGCCCGGCTTCAGCTCGACGTTGTGTACGGAGGTGCCGAGCGGGATCTCCCTCAGCGGCAGCGCATTGCCAATGCGGCTGTCAGAGCCCGGACCGGAAACGACCTTGTCGCCAACCGACAACCCTTTGGGGTGCAGGATGTAGCGCTTCTCGCCGTCCTCGTACTCGACCAGCGCAATTCGCGCCGTACGGTTCGGATCGTACTCGATCTCACGCACCGTCGCCGGCATGTTGAACTTGTTGCGCTTGAAGTCGATGATGCGATACATGCGCTTGTGCCCGCCGCCGATGCGACGCATCGCGATGTGACCATGATTGTCGCGACCGCCGCTCTTCTTGATCGGCTCCATCAGCGACTTCTCGCCGTGGTCGCGCGTGATCTCCGAAAAATCGGAGACCGAGCGGAACCGCGAGCTCTTGGTGACAGGCTTGAATTGACGAATGCCCATTTCTTACGCCTCGAAGATGTCGATCGAGTCACCGTCCTTCAGGGTGACTATCGCTTTTTTCCAGTGTGGACGACGTCCAACCGTCTGACCGACGCGACGATTCTTGCCGCGATGGTTCGAGGTCCAGACGCCGGTGACGGTCACGTTGAATAACTCCTCGATCGCGTTTCTGATCTGGGTCTTCGTCGCTTCCGTGTGCACGCGGAATGTGTACTCGCCGCGATCCTGATACGCCGCCGAGGTCTGCTCGGTGACGATTGGCGTAATGACGGTGCGAGTCAGAGTTGGCATTGACTATTTCCTCTTCTTGCCGGCGGATTTCTTCGCCGTCTTTTTCTTTGCGCTCTTCGCCGCGGCCTTCGGCTTGGCCGATCTGCCGGCAGCCTTGGCCTCTGCCTTCGCTTCCGCCTTGGCGGCGCGCTGGGACTTGCCCTCCGGCTTAGCACGCGCGGCGCGCGGCTTCTCGTCGACGCTGTCAAGCTCGTAACCGAGCGCGTTCGACTCGACGAGAACTACATCCGACC
>JBKOVX010000313.1:0-2841 GCA_046724115.1 Gemmatimonadota bacterium
TGCTCATTCTCACCGCGCTGGTGGTTGCAGCCGTAGTTGGATGCCGGGCCTGGCTCGCCGGACGCGAGTGGCACAAACGACTGCAACTGGGACAGACTCGTCTCCGCATCCAAGGCGGGCTCGCGCTGCAAGGCGGATCCGCCGGACTCGCCTTTTGCCTGAACACACTGCTAGCGACCTACCGTTCGCGTCCGCAGCCGGCGACCGATTCGTGGCTGTGGCAGCAATTCTTTCGCAACCTGCGACACGCCGGAGCAAACTGGGCTGCGACCGGTGTCGTCTCGCCGCACGCTCGGGTCGAAAGCGTCGCACTCGAGCCAAAGATTCGAGCGTGCCTGCGACATCCGGAGATCACCGACCTCCTCACACCCTGGCAGCCGGACGCCCGCCAAAGCGTGATAGACAAATTGGCGTCAATGAGTGTGAGACGAACCCGGGCCAAGGTGGTCAGCGCGGGAATGACACCCGCATTCGCTTCGGAGAAGCCGAAATTGCGGAGCCATCGCTCCCGTCATGTCGCGCAATCGATTATGGCGGTGGGCCAGCTTGGCAGCAAAGCGCAATTTTCTGCCAACGTTCTCGCGCTGGCGGTGAGCGTCGTCATGCTCGCGGCACTGCCGGACATCCTCAACGTCATTGCTCCTCCACCACCGCCAGCAGTCGTCAAACCAGCCTCGCCATCACCCTACTATCTGTGGGTGAGTCTCGACACCAGGCGTCCGCGTGCATTCGACGTCGTGTTCGAGTCAGCTTTCTGGGCGAACAGGCGCGCGGAGGTGGCTCGTTACTCTGATCCCGACGGCTCAGTGCGCTCGGAGATACGGTTGAATCGGTTGGATCATCAGACGACTCTTGACGACCAGGACGGAACTATCTGGGTCGAGCGGCGGCGAGCATTCCTCGGTCGCGATTTTATGCCCGGCGAGCGCGTCGGCAGCTACTCGCTGTCTTACATCACCAAACTCGGACATGATTAGCTTTGGCGCAAAACGCGGAGTGCGCGCATGCGTGCTGCTGCTTGCTCTCGCCGCGTGTGCGGACAGAGGAGACGTTCGCGTTCAGCTCGAGGCCCATCCGCGTCAATCCAATGAGCCGCGCGCTCTCGAGGTGCAGGCGCAGGTAACCGGACCGCAGGCCGGCCTGCGGTACAAGTGGTATTCCGCCCTCGGAGAGTTCGATCCGCAGGAATCCTACACGCCCAAGTCTTCCTACTTTTTCGGACCCAATTCCACGCACGACCGGCTCTGGGTCGAGGTTTGGCGTGACAACGAGCGTCTTGCGGAAAGCCGTCTCGAGGTGAGCACCGAGCAACCCTATGAGCCCGCCGTCGGCGGCAATCCTCCGAAGGTGCAAATAGCAATTACCAACATTCCGCGCTATGACCCCGCGGGTGGCCCCGACACTCGCGCCGACATAGCCGGCAAGGTGACAGGCGAGGTTGGCAAGGGCTACGGCGTTGTCATCTACGCGCGCGCTGACGCCTGGTACATCCAGCCGGTTCCCTTCGCGCTACACCCGATCCAGGCGGACGACACGTGGAAAAGCTGGACACACACGGGATCTGACTACGCCGCGCTTCTCGTTGCCAGCGATTACAAGCCGGTCACGCGACTCGATATTCTGCCGCCTGTTCAGGGCGATGTCTTTGCCCGAACTATCGTCGAGGGAAGGAAGTAGATACGCATTATCCGCTTACGGAGAGCACAATGCCCCTTACGTCCAAACAAAGGAAATATCTGGAGAAGCGATTGCAGGATGAGCGTGCCCGCGCCCTAACGCTTCTGAACGGAATCGTCGCCGATCGCTCCGGCTCCACCGAGCAGGAAGCCAGCGGCAACTTGTCGCAGGTGCCGTTTCACCCTGCCGATCTTGGCACCGACGAGATCGACGAGGAAGTGGACGAATCGAACGCAACGCGCGTCTCCCGCGAGCTGGCCGAGATCGATGCCGCGCTGGAGCGACTGTACAAGACACCGGCGAAGTACGGCTTGTGCGAAGACACGGGACGCGAGATCCCATTCGAGCGTTTGGATATCGTGCCGTGGGCGAGGACCTGCGACTAGACCAAAGCAAGGTTGCGGATCTGTCACGTTTTCAGATTTTGCCGCGGGGGCGTACACATAAGGTGACGAAGGTTCCGATCGATTTTCAGGACTTCATGCGCCCGCGGAGAATCACAATGAGGAATAAGTTCGCGTACTTACTGGGAATGCTTTTGGGGTTCCTGTTTGCCGCCATTAGAGTCCCCGCCTAGAGCCAATGAAGCTCGTGCGTTTCCTCCATAGGAGAAGCCTTATGAGCACCACCGGACGGAGCGACAAACCGACGATAATTCTTATTCATGGGCTGTGGCTGACGCCGCGAAGCTTTGAGAGATGGATAGACCGATTCGAGCGGGCGGGCTACAACGTCCTGGCACCGTCGTGGCCCGGCCTCGAGGGAGAAGTGGAGGAGCTGCGACGCAATCCGGCACCGCTCAAGGGGCTGAAGCTCGCGCGCGTGGTGGACCACTACGTGAAGATCATCACCAAGCTTTCAACACCGCCCATCCTGATGGGTCATTCCTTTGGCGGTCTCATCGTTCAGATTCTTCTCGACCGCGGACTCGGCGCGGCGGGTGTCGGTATTGATGCAGCCGCTACCGCCGGCGTTCTCAAGCTTCCCTTCGAGCAAATCCGCTCGGCGTTCCCGATCCTTGTCAACCCGTTCTCACTCAACCAGGCGGTGATGCTCACCCCGGAGCAGTTCAATTACGCATTCACCAATGAACTGGATCCGGTCGCTTCGAAGAAAGTCTATGATCGCTACGCGATTCCCGGTGCCGCGCACGTTCTGTGGGAG
>JBKOVX010000304.1:0-3251 GCA_046724115.1 Gemmatimonadota bacterium
CCCGTTGGGATAAATGGCGGGCCAGTTTCGCTCACTCATTGGCGGCCTGAAGTAGCCGAAGCCGGCACCTTGTCGATAGCTGTATCCGCCGAAGGCGTAGACCCCGGCCGACTGAGTCGCCTGACTAAACGGAAAGGTTGCATTGAAGAACGTCATCAGGTCCTTCGATGATCCATCGCCCCAGTGGTGATTGGGCATGCCGATCGAATTGTTTTTCGCCACCAGCTGGCCGTTCACGACACCGTCGGCATCCCCGGCCACGAACATGTCGGTCGGATCCGGGCCGGCGCGATTGGTCGGTTGGCGATCGCGGTATTCGGCGAAGAGCCCGAGCGAGCCAGGTCCAAGTGGAAGCGACCAGCCGCCGTTCACATCGACGGTACGGCCATCATGCGGATATGCTGGCCGTGATCCACCCGCATCAGGCAGTGCGGCCGGATTCTCCTTGCTCGTCATGTATTCGCCGAGGTCAGCGGTGAGGAACGGCGAGAAGCCTTCCTTGAGAACCACGTTGACGACGCCGGCGATTGCATCCGATCCATACTGAGCAGCGGCGCCATCGCGAAGAACTTCCAGCCTGCCGATTGCGCCTGCCGGAATCGCATTCATGTCGATGCCGCTGGAGCCGGCTCCCTCCCCGGCGCCGTAGTAATGGATAAGAGCCGTGTGATGACGGCGCTTGCCGTTAAGCAGGACCAGGGTGTGATCCGGACTGAGGCCCCGCATTGTGAACGGTCGGACGATCTCGGTCGCATCGGAGACGCTCTGACGCGGGAAGTTTACCGAAGGCGCGAGCTGAGAGAGGATTTGCGCCGTTTCGCTCGTTCCCTGCGATTGAATCTGCTCGGGAGTGAAAACGTCGACCGGTACGGCGAGCTCGTCAGCGGCGGTGTGACGCGCTCGCGAGCCGATGACGACTTCCGTCAGGGAAATAGCGGCGCGATTGACGAGGAAATTCAGCTCGACGGTCTGTCCTTCGGCGACGGTGACCGATGATGCCGGTACCGCATAGCCAAGTCTGCGCACGCGCACCGTGTACGTGCCGCTCGGAACTCTTGCGATAGAATAATCACCGTTGTCGCGGCTCGTGGCGCGCATGCCGCCGGGTTCGAGAACTATTACCGCCTGGCCGATCGGCGCGCCGGTTGAGTCGGCGATGCGTCCACGAACGGTTCCACCCTGTGCAGTTGTCGTTTTGGGAGTCAGAAGCAGGGCGAAGAGTGTGACTGCAAAGAGTGTCGCCAGCTTCCCTGATGAGCGTCGCATACCACCACTTGTGTGGAGGAAGAATCGCGGACCGCGAAAAAACCTTAGCTCCGATTTGCGCGTCGCACAAGAAAGAACGGACGACGCGGTGATTCGCTTGCGCTCGATGCGGCGGGCCTGCAGAGTATTGGCCACGGCATCTCCGGTTCGCGCGGCCGCCCGATCACCGCGTGGGATTTGCTTCCAAACCCTCGGAGGGCGCTATGACGAGATGGGTTAAGGCTGTGGCAAGTCTCCTCACACTCACGGTGGTCGGCTGCGCCGTCTATGAAAAGAAGCAGCCGGTCGTCGGCGATAAAGCTGTCGTCGATGCCTATGTCCGCGCCTGGAATCAGCACGACTCCGTCGCGCTCGACACGCTCCTCGCGCCAGACGGCATTCATGAAGATGTGGCGCAGAATTACCGCGGCGTTGGCCCAAAAGCGGTCGTCAACTTCATGCGCGGCGTGATAAAGACCCAACCGGATTACAAGTGGACGGTCAGCAACGAAGTCGAGGACGGGGACATCGTCGCGCTGGAGTGGAAATGGACGAGCACCTATAGCGGGCCCGATCTCACCGGGAAGCAAATCACAAACAAGCGCATGTCCGGGCGCGGCACATCGTTCGCCGAAGTCGATAACGGAAAGATCAAAAGGTTCAGCGACTACTACGACATGGCCAGCTACTTTCGTTAGCCACTGATGAGTTAAGCGCGCCTATTCAACTGTAAAGATTTTTTTTCGGGACTTCCCGTAGCCATCTCGCGGCATGATCGTCCTGAGTACGAATCTTCACAGTGACTGGGGACATGCGCAGCAAAACATTCTTTTCAATTTCACTACTTGCAATCGCGGCACTGAGCAGCGCCTGCTCGCGCCACAAGGTCTCGGCATCTGCTACGCCGGCGACCCCATCCACGGCGGATCGCGCCGCGGCCGAAGCGGCCGATCGTGAGAACGCCAAGCTCCACGCGGACGCCGACGATTCGAACGCTGGTCGCGACGCCGCAGCTCGCAACAAGACCCAAGCCGGCGACCAGGCAGCAATAGCCTCGGCGGTGTACTTCCAGTTCGATCGCTCGGACATCACCGAGGAAGGAATGCGCGCGCTGGACCAGAAGGTCGACGCGCTGCAGCGGAACCCGAACGTTCGCATCCGCATCGAAGGAAACGCGGATGACAGCGGATCCGACGAGTACAACCTGGCGCTCAGCCAGCGTCGCGCTGCGATCGTGGAGCGTTATTTCACCGACCGCGGAATCGATCAGTCGCGGCTGAAGATCGCCGCGTACGGCGAGGAGCGTCCGGCATGCACCACCAGCCGGGAAGAAGATTGCCGCGCGAGAAATCGACGCGACGAGTTCGTGATTCTCTCTGGGTTCTAAAACGACTCACGATGTGATGGAAATAGAAAGGGCGGCCGAACGGGCCGCCCTTTCTATTTTTCCCCCTTAAAACTGCGCGATCAGTTCAAGGGGCAGTTGAGGTTGTTCAACTCGTCCAGTTGGGCGGCGAGAGTCAACATCGTCACACGACTTGCACTCGCGAGTGCGTTGTTGGTCGCGGTGACGACCGCTGCCGCAGTCCACGGGTAACCGAGGCCCGGGTAGCGAGCATTGAGCTCAGCGGCGATCGACGCGCGCAGCAGAATCTGTGCGGCACCGACAAGTCCGTTCCCGCCTTGGAACGCGAGACCCTCGACAAGCGTGTACTTCGACATCTTCTTGCCATCGAGCGTGTACAACGAAGACTTCGAGAACACATTTCCAATCTGGCCTGTTGGGGCGAGGCCGGTCGGCGTCCACGCATCGAAGTGCTGGGGCTGTTTCCAATATCCCGGTGTGCATCCCTTTCCAGGAGGCGGAGGAGGAGGACCTTCGCTGTGGTAGAACTTGACGACGCTGACGTCGTTGTAGCCGGTCTGCAGCGTGACCGCGCTGACGTTGAAGAGCGTGGGCTGAAAGACGCCGTTGGTCGCCACGCGAATCGAGTCGACGACGCGAG
>JBKOVX010000404.1:0-3874 GCA_046724115.1 Gemmatimonadota bacterium
CAATTACACGGTATTTTTCATCCTCCGCGCGCTGTTCGGAATCGGGATGGGCGGTGAATGGGGAGTCGGCGCTTCACTGGCGATGGAGAAAGCGCCGACACACAGCCGCGGAATGTTGTCGGGTCTGCTGCAGGAGGGATACGCAACGGGATATCTGCTGGCAGCGGTCTGCTATTTCTTCGTGTTCCCGCGTTGGGGCTGGCGGCCGATGTTCTTTATAGGCGGATTGCCCGCTCTGCTGGCGCTGTTCGTCCGCTACCGCGTCGAGGAATCGGAGGTCTGGCAGCGGACGCGCCACAAGGATTGGAGTAGCCTGGGACGCGGCATCGCGTCGCATTGGAAACTCTTTCTGTATCTCACGCTGCTGATGGCAGGGATGAACTTCGTGTCGCACGGAACCCAGGACATGTATCCCACCTTCCTCCAGCGCGATTGGGGATTCTCACCGCAGAAGCGCGCCGCACTCACCGCCTTCTCGATGGTCGGCGCGATAATCGGCGGCATTAGCGTCGGCTACCTGTCCGACAGAATCGGGCGACGCCGCGCCATCGTTCTAGCCCTCATCCTGGCGATTTTCGTCATTCCCCTCTGGGCGTTCTCGCCGTCGCTGACCGGACTCGTGATTGGCGCGTTCGCCATGCAGTTCATGGTGCAGGGCGCATGGGGAGTTATTCCGGCGCACATCACCGAGCTGTCCCCAGACAACGTGCGCGGGTTCCTGCCCGGGTTTGCGTACCAGTGCGGAGTCCTGATCGCCAGCTCGGTCGCCTACCTGGAAGCTCTGCTCGCAACGCGAATGAGCTATGCAAAATCGATGGCGATCGTGGCGGTGGTAGTGTTTTCGGGCGCGGCGATCATTGCATGGCTGGGGCGCGAGCGTCATGCGGTCGAGTTTGGCGGCACGCAGGAACCCGAACCAGACCGATCACCGCGACTCGCTCGCTCAGGCTGATTGGATCTCTTTCGCCCTTTCGACGAGTCCGTCGAGAAGCGCTCGAACGTGCTCGACGCGCGTCCTTGGATTCATCATCGTCACCCGTAATACCGGTCGGCCGTCGAGCAACGTCGCCGTGATCCAGCCGCTTCCCTTCCTGTTGTAGAGAGGCCGCACTGCCCGGTTCAGCTCGTCGATGCGCTTGGCTTCGGCGTCCCCTCCCCGACCAGCTTTCCGTTGTCCGTCGGGACCCAGGTACCGAAAGCAGAGAATGTTCGATTCCGGCTGGTGCAGACTCTCGAAGTCGTCGCGGTTCTCTATTTCGTCATAGAGCAGCCGGGCGGTATTGCACAGATGATCGTAGAGAAGCCCGAGCCCTTTCGAACCGAAACGCTGAATCACGAACCACAGCTTCAGCACGTCTGCCCGACGTGAGCACTGAAAGCTGCGAATGCCCTGGTCGATTGTTCGCGTCGATTTGCCCGCGTGAAACAGGTACGGCGCCTGCTGCGCGAAGGCTCGCTCGATGTCACCCTCGTTGCGAGTGAGAACCATTCCCGCCGCGAGTGGTAACAGCATCATTTTGTGCGGATCCCACGCCAGCGATCGCGAGTACTTGAGACCATTCAGCGCGCGCGGTGGGCGCGGCGAGAGCAATGCGCTCGCGCCGTGTGCACCATCGATGTGGAGCCAGAGCCCGCGCTCCTCGCACGCCGCGCCGATCGCCTCCAGATCGTCGAACGATCCCGTCGCCGTCGTCCCCGCGGTGGCTACAACAGCCATGATGCGCTTTCCCTCGTCGCGCAGGCGATCGAGCGTACGAAGCAAAAGGTCCACGTCCATTTTGTAACTGCGCGACGGGATCGGAATCCCGCTCCGGCGTCCCATGCCGAGCTGACCGATGGCACGCGTGACGGCATAGTGCGCGTGCTCACCGTAAACGACTACCGGTGGATCGGCGCCGATGCCGTCTTCCCACGCGTTTGGCACCGCGGCGTTTCTCGCCGCCAGCATCGCCGTGAAATTCGCTTCAGTGCCACCTGATGTCATGGTTCCGCCGGCTCCGGCGCCATACCCGGCGAGCGCGGCCAGCCAGGCAACTATCCGGTGCTCGATCATCGACGCCGTCGGCGACATCTCCCAGACAGCGAGCGACTGGTTCAGCGCACCGATGATACTCTCCATCCAGATGCCGACCGCCAACGGCGCCGACGTCTGGTGGCCCATGTACATCGGGTGGTAGTACTTGTTGGCGTCGGCGAGGACTTCGCGCTCCAGCCGGGCAATGATCTCCGATACAGATTTACCCTGCGTCGGAAACGCTTCATCGAATCGGCGCGCCAGTTCTTCGCTGGTGTACGACGTCGAAACCTGTCCGTTGCCGCTGCGTGTCGATTCGAAGTAACGGGCTGTGACCGCGGCGAATTCCTTTCCGATCTCGAGCGAGGTGTCTGCCTCCAGCTCTGCGAGTATGTCGTCGATCATGCGCGACAATTTACTCGATCGGCCGTGCCCAGCCCTGACGGCGACGCCCTTCGCGCGCTAGCTGGTTCGTTACCCCTCGAGCAAACCGTTCTGTCGGACGAAATCCGCCAGCTCGCCTCGCGAGCTGACACTGAGCTTCACGAAAATGTTGGAGAGGTGCGTGCTCACGGTTCGAGAGGAAATCTGCAGCGCGCCCCCGATCTCCTTGTTGGATTTGCGCGACGCCACCATGCGCGCGATCTCGATCTCGCGCCCGGTGAGGCCTGCCGCGCCGCTGGTGATTGTCTTCGGTGGCGGCCGCACCCCCCGATCGCGCATTTCCTCGCGCGTTCCCGTCAGCTCGTCGACCGCTCCCAGACGCGCCAGAACATCGTGCGCCTTGCGCAGCTCTTTCGCCCCCTCCTCTCGCTGGCCGATCTCGACCAGCGCCCCGGCGAGTTTTCGTCGCACGCGCGCCGCCTGCGGCGGAAACGGAATCGACTCCAGCTGACTGGCCGCCGATCGCAGCAGCTCGATCGCCCGCGCGTGGTTCCCATCGCGGAACCAGGCGATGAGCCCATCGCAGGCGTCCGCATAGGCAAGACCGAGGCGATGATTCAGACGTCCGGCGTCTCGCCGCATCCGCGCTGAGTGCATCGCGGCGCGATCGAAGTCGCGGGCGAGCAGCGCTGCTTCGCCAATGACCGGCAGCAGCCATTGTAGTGACCAGACGATGTATCCCGTGCGATCGGCGATCGCGAGTCCAGCCTCGCCGATTCGAACAGCTTCGGCAGGATCACCCTTGGCGAGATGATACGAAGCCAGACCAAGGTGCGACGGGACGATCGAAGGAACGTCGAGTGGACGCGCTCCTACTCCCTCGAGAGATCCGGCTTTTTCGCCGCCAGTGATCTTCCACGCCAGTTCGAAGTATTCCTTCGCTTTCTCCTCTGCGCCTCGCCAGAGGTAGATCAGGCCCGACCAGACATAGAGGCGTGGCAGAAGCATCCGTTGATTCAGAATCTTCGCCTGACTGATCGTCCGCTCCGCGACGGCGAGCGCGCCATCCCAATCACCGATTCCGGATAGGTATTGAACCTGGATCTCGGCAGACCAAAGGGGCAAGAGAGGCGAGTGCATTTGCTCGGCGAGTTCATCACTCCGTTTGACGTGCGTTACGACCGAGGGCGCATCGATCGACAGTCCGGCCAGTAGCGCCAGGCCCCAATGCGCGGTCCACTCCAGCATGTGCTGACCGGCTTCCTCGGCGTATGCCACGGCCTGTTCGCCGTGCTTGCGCGCCAAATCGAAGGGCCCAGTCCAGGAGTACAGGAGCAGCAGCGCCCGGTGCGCCCGCGACAACAGAGATGCGTTCTCGACGCCGCTCGCGGCGGCCAGCGAAAGAGCGCTCTCGACTTCCGCCTGCGCCTCCTTCAGCCGTCCGAGATCCTGTAGCGCAATCCCTTTCGCCAGGCG
>JBKOVX010000315.1:0-2302 GCA_046724115.1 Gemmatimonadota bacterium
ACCGCTCGGGGGTGCCTGACCTCGGAGAGGCGAGCCAGCCACGAAGGCAGCTGCCAACGCGATGACGATCGTTCGTCCTTTCATCGCCGAAAGATGCACGTTGAACGCCGCCGTCACGAGTGCAGAAGCCGCGAAAAAAAAAGAGGACCCGCCAAATGGCGGGCCCTCCTTTTCTCTTGCGGCTTTAGCGGCTATGTGCCGGCATCTTCTCGTTTTCCCAATCGCGCTGGGAAGTCGTAGTCGACTTCTGTCCTGGGGCCTTTCCAGTCGACTGCTGATTCGAAACGTTTCCAGTTCCTACCGCGGCCTGCTGCTTCTGCTGCATCATGCCGCCGATCTGGATTCGCTTCGGCTGCGGCAGCGCCGCCTTGGGAATGTGGATCGAAAGAATGCCGCTCTCGAACTCGGCCTTGATCTGGTCATCGTCGATTCCCTGCGGCAACTGGAAGGTGCGGAGGAAGGAGCCGTAGGTGCGCTCCACCACGTGATAGCGGCTATCCTCGCCCTCCTTCTTCTCGCTCTTTTTGTCCCCGCGAACGGTCAGAATGCCGTTCTCCGCGGTGAGCTCGACGTCCTCGGGCTTGAGACCGGGCAGTTCCAGATCCAGGCGGATCTCGCTGTCGTTTTCCTTGATGTCGACGGCGGGTGTCCAATTGAAGCCGTCGCGCGCAAACGTGTCGTCGAACAGCCGGTCAATCTCCCGGCGGAGCCCGAAAATGGGCGATGTCGTCATTCCGTAAAGCATTCTCGTCTCCTGTAGTTGAGGTTTTTCCCCTTATGGTCGGGCGGTAAATGCGGCAATGCACATACCAAACAAAGTCTGCCATAAGCGCAAATTTTTTGTCATTTTGAACGACGGCTGAGTCAATGTTGCAGCCCTATCTTGAGGCGGATTACGGGCTCGCACCTCGCAGCAGTCAGTCCGCAGTCCGTACCAGCTAACTTGTTTATTGAACGCGAGTTAACTATACTTAACAGTTACTCCAGAAAACCAAAGGAACTCAACATGAAACCCGATATTCACCCAGTATACGCCACGGCGACTGTTCGCTGCGCATGCGGGAACACATATCAGACCAGATCCACCCAGGCGGAGATTCACACCGATATCTGCGCCCAGTGCCACCCTTTCTTCACGGGCAAGCAGAAGCTCGTCGACACCGCCGGACGCGTTGAGCGTTTCCGCCAGAAGTACGGCAAGCAGACCGCTGGCTCTAGCAGCGAAAGCTGAGTCTCCGCGACCGGCTCAGAGACGCCATCGAGCGTGCCTCTGAAGTTGAGCGAGAGCTCTCCGATCCGAAGACTGTAAGGGACCAGCACCGCATGGCAACGCTGGGCCGCGAGCACCGGCATCTCCAGCCGCTGGTCGAAATGGGGAACAGACTCGACAGGTACGAGCATGAGCTCGCGGAAACCCGCGAGCTCGTTGACTCTGATGACCCCGAGATGGCGGAGGAGGCGAAGGCCGAAGCGGTGCGCCTCGAGAAGAGCATCGACGCCTTGCTCGAGCAGATCAAACCAGCCCTCGTGCCCCACGACCCGCTCGACGACCGACCGGCCATCGTCGAGATTCGCGGCGGGACCGGCGGCGACGAAGCCGCACTTTTTGCCGCCGACCTCTATCGCATGTACACCCGCTTCGCTGAAGGGCGCCGCTGGCGCATCGAAGTCATTTCCCAGTCCGACGGGACTCTAGGCGGGATGAAGGAAGCGATCTTCAAGGTCAAAGGCGACGGAGCGTATGGCGCGATGCGCTGGGAATCGGGCGTCCACCGCGTGCAGCGCGTCCCGGTTACCGAAAGCCAGGGTCGCATTCACACATCGGCCGCCACGGTCGCGGTGCTGCCTGAAGCAGAGGAGATCGACCTCAAGATCGAGGACAAGGATCTCCGCATCGACGTCTTCAGATCGTCGGGACCAGGCGGTCAAAGCGTCAACACCACCGATTCCGCGGTTCGCATCACCCACATTCCCAGCGGAATCGTCGTCAGCCAGCAGGATCAGAAATCCCAGCTACAGAACAAGCTCAAGGCGATGGAGGTTTTGCGCGCTAGGCTGCTCGATGCGAAGATTGCCGAGCAGGAAGCTGCCCGGGCTCGCATGCGGAAGACGCAGGTGGGAACCGGAGATCGCTCCGCGAAAATCCGGACCTACAATTATCCCCAGAACCGTGTCACCGACCATCGCATCAATCTCACACTGCACGAACTGACTAAAGTTCTCGATGGGGATATCGATCCATTCATCGACGCGCTCAAGGTCTGTCTCTTATACACATCTCCGAGCCCACGAGACACATGAG
>JBKOVX010000399.1:0-4913 GCA_046724115.1 Gemmatimonadota bacterium
GGTTGGGAGTTCGAGTCTCTCCGGGCGCGTTTGAAACGAAAGCCCTGGACCACCACGGTCCGGGGCTTTTCGTTCACCGCTCCCCAGTCGCCGCTCGCCGCCGCATTCGAGTCCCCCGTTAGACTCGGCTCGGCTTATGCCTTACCTTCTTCCTGAACACGAAGCAGGTGGAAGATGAACACGATTAAAGTGCTTCAATCGTGTGTGATACTGCTGGCGCTCTCGGCATGCGTCCGCAGTCGCTCGATTTTTGACGAGAATACCCTTTTCCCGGCTGACTCCGTAATCGAGAGAAGCCCGGTCGATCTGGCCGAGCTGACCCCCGAGGAAAGAGCCGCCATCGTCGCTCGCCAGGCACGTGACTCCGCTCGCCTCGATGCCACCGGCTTCCTCGCGCGCGAGGCGTCCCAAATCGACGCCTACTTCGTCACTCCCGAGGAAATCGATGAGATCCAGCCGAAAACCATCTCGGACATTTTCCGGCACGTGCCCGTTCTCATCGAGAAGCCGGGCCCTCCGGGCTCTCGTCTGCGCGGTGGCCAGGGCTGCTTCATCACGTACGTAAATGGATTGGTGAGGCGAGCACAGGCCCCGAGCGATCTCGACACTTTCCTTCCGGTGCGGGAGGTCCTGGCCGCCGAGGTCTATCCTCCGGGACAATTTCCGCCGGCGCCATTCGCCCGACCGAGCAGTCGCGCCAATTGTACCACGGTCGGTATCTGGACGCGCTCCTGACGCCCCACGAGGGTTCAACGCTCGTAATCTGGCGCTAACGAAATAAACGAAGGTCCCATTGTGCGTGGCGTCCTCCGTGCACGTCTTCGAATGTGCATATCGAAATGGATGGACGATGAAAGCAATACGCACGATCACGGCGCTGGGCATGGCGATCTCTTTTGCGGGATGCACGCATTCAGCCCCAGCCCCGGGTGACACGCCTGCGCTCTCTGGTTCTGGAACCGTCACAGTCACCGGCCGCGTCGTAACGAGCGACGGCAAACCGGTGCCCGATGCGCGCGTCTACGTCCCAGGCGCCGAGGCAGCAACCCGCACCGATGCAAACGGCAACTATACGTTGACCAACGTTCCTGATGGACCACACGAGGTCGTTGTCCGTCGCCGCGGCTATGCGCCGACACGGGTCGACGCAAAATTTTCAACCAAGCCGAGCGACCGAGCGCGAAATCACGTCAACGTTACGCTGCTGACCTCGTCGCAGGCCGTTGCGCTCTCGGAGCAGCAAGCGCGCGATTCGGCGGGCCTGGCGAGAAATGGCTTCTTCAGGCGCGCATCGTCCGTGCGCGGAGCCTATTTCCTGACCCCGGATCAGGTCGCTGCAACGAAGGCGGCAACGGTTTCTGATCTCCTCGGCCGCACTCCTTACCTGATTTCAGTGCCAGGGCCAACGGGCCCGGTCCTCCGCGGCGCACAGGGTTGCCTCCTTACCTACGTCGATGGATTGAGGTGGCGGTCGATGTTTCCGGGTGATCTTGACACCTTCATTCCAGTCAACGACGTAGTGGCGGCAGAGGTGTATCCTCCAGGACAGACTCCGCCGGGACCATTCGCGCGAGGCATCACACCATTGAGCTGTACGACGCTCGGAATCTGGACTCGATCTTCAGTCGGCTGAAGTGTGAATGACCAAAGAAAGAGGGACGAGCGGATTGCTCGTCCCTCTTTTTCATGAGGTTCGTTTCTCTACTGCGCGCCGCTCTTGACCTGATTCCGGTAAGCTTCGCTGGCGTAAATCGCTATTTCGACGCGTCGATTCCGGGCCCTTCCGTCTTCCGTATCATTCGGCTGAATGGGCTCCGACTCGCCCTTGCCAACAGTCCGCAAGCGGGAGGCGGGGATATTCAGAGACTGAAGATATGCGCTGGCGGCCTGCGCTCGCCGCTGCGACAGGTCGAGGTTGTACGCGTCCGTCCCGACGCTATCGGTGTGGCCGACAATCAGCACATCCGAATTAGGATACTCGCCAAGGCTGTTCGCGAGCTGCTGCAGATTCGATTTGCCCGCCGGCAGGATCTCCGTCGAGTTGAACGGGAAGAGTATCCCGGATGGGAAGGTCACCGCGATCCCCTCTCCCACTCGCGTGATCGTCGCTCCGGGAATGTTCTGTTGCAGCTCCTTCGCCTGCTGATCCATCTGATGACCGATGATCGCGCCGGCGGCGCCGCCAATCACCGCGCCGATGATGGCTCCCCGCGCGGTCGAGCCAGTCTGATTTCCGATCACACCGCCAACTGCCGCACCGGTAGTGGCACCGATTACGGCACCCTTCTGCTGCTGGCTCATTGAAGCACAGGCGCCGAGTCCCAGCGTCCCGGCGATGAGAAGCGCGCTCAATACGCGCGGTGTCGTGTTTATCGTCATAAGCACCGTTTCCGTGAAAGCGTTCGCTGGCGACTGGTACAAGTTGGGTGCCAGCCGTCAAAACCCCTGTCCCATCCGTGCCGTAAACTTCCACCGTCCATGTGTGTCGATCGGCCGGGTGACGCCGGCTGCCAACGCACCGTTGAAAAAGGTGACCAGAAATTCAGCCGTCGCTCGCACGCCATCCGTCGGGCGGGAGATTGGCACGGCGAGACCGGTCGTCGAGTCGGTCACTGTGCCAAGCTCGACCAGAGCGCGCTGAGCTGCCGCGTTGGAGATCTCTGTCCAGCCCGCGTGAATGCCTGCGGCAACGCCGGGCGCGATTCCAGGTACAATGAATTGACCCGGCAGGCGGATTGGCGCGCGCAAGAATGGAAACGTGTAGCCGACGACAGCGCGTCCGAGAGCGGCGTTGTCTCCCGCGAATTCCTTGTAGCCGTACGCACTGAGTCCTTCGTTGCCGCCCAGCTCGAACAACGCCTGCGGCGCAGGCTTTCCGAGCAGCGTTCCCGCGTCGCCGCGCGCGTACAGCTGGAACGGTCCGAACTCTCGCCGCGCCGCCAAGCGCCCCTCAAGTCGCTGCCAGCGAAGACTGCCGTCGGTCCGCTCGTAATAGATTCTGAGCCCGACTCCGCGGTCGACGAACATGCCGCTGATCTCTGGATTCAGATCGATCGCCGCCGCGGTTCGGAAATAATTTCCTGCGCGGATGCCACGATTTGGACGAAACCCCTCGCCTGCGCCAACAAACAGTCCGCGTGAGATATTCTGCTTCACTGCGCGATCACGCCCCGGTCCAGCCTCGATCCAGAGCAGCGACTGCTGCTTGATGCCGAGGGTCCTGCTGAGAAACGCGCTGCCGGACCACCGATCCAGATAATCAAAATCGTCGGTGCTGCCGAGTAGCGCGGAAAGGGTCGCGCCCCAGGCGAATGGCAACCGGAAATCGTTCGTATTGGCGAGCACGCGCTGAAGTCGAAGGCCAGTGGTCGTTCTCGCCGTTTTCCGCTCGAGGCTGAACGAGCCCCGAGCAGTGCGCTCGGACCACGCCCAACCAAGCGACGCATGCGTGAAGAGCTGCGGCGACGATTTTCGCAACTCCCGGTCGACGGCGAGCCCCGTGAACACACCCTCGATGCGATTGAACCGAAAGACCTCGCCGAGTGTACGCGGCAGAAAATGAAATCCTTCCGCGGCCGCCGCGGTGCGCCACTCCGCGGGGGCAAGATCGTTCAGCTCACCGTAGTAGACGTCGCTGCTAGCCGCCCCGATCGGTCGTTGCCAGCCCTTGAATCGCTGCTGATCGGCGTTCGACGCGAAGGTGAGGTTGTGTTGGACACCCGGAGGCGCTTCAGGTCCCGTCCACGATGAGTCGTTCGCTCGATAGTCCTCGAAGCGCGACACTATTCGCACGATGGTTCTGAAATCGCCGAACAAGGCGATGCGCGCCTGAATCTCGGTTCGCTGGAATGCGGGCAGCCAGTATCCCCCGTTGACCTCGAGGTTCACGAGCTCGACGAACGACGCTCCACTGACGCCGGGAAGCCGGCTGCCAGCGGTGATCGTCACCTTGCCGTTCCGGACTTCCACCAGGCGACCGCGCATGCGTACGATCTGCTTCCAGTCGGCATCGAGGTACATCTCGCCGAGGAAGAGGATTGCATCGCCCGGCGGGTTGGGGCGCGGGGTCACGCGCACCCGAGCTATCGGTATTCGCCTGGCGTTGGAATAAAGAGTGACCGCGGTGTCGCCGCCCTCATACAAATAGTACAGATCGCGATTCGCCGCGAGCGGATGGATTGCCAGACTGCGGCGAGCAGCGTTTACAACCTTGTTCGGATCGTTTGCCGCCGTTACGCCGAGCTGAAGGCGGTTTCCATAGAGCGTTGGCACCGTCCAGCCGCCGAAGAAACTCATCAGCGAGAACGTTGGGCCGATGGATTGGCTGCGGTATCCGACAACCCGCTGATCGTAGCGGTCCGGGGCCCGCCATCGCACGTCACTGGCAATCTGTTCGAGCTGCGTCGTTCGCTCACGTCCTCCCGAATCGAGGACGACAATCGACATTTCAGTTTCGATGCGCGCACGGTAGGCACGAAGCCGGTCGGGAATCTGGGAGTTTACTCGCGCCGCTTCAGCGAGGAGAGCAGACAGCGCGGCCGAATCGCCGGTCGGCGATGTTGCGGGCGTTTGCGCGAGCCCCGCAGCGCTCCATACCGCGATGCAAATCGCTATGAAAGACCACCTAGCACGTAAGGAATTCAAGCCGCGATCTCCACCATGGTTGCCCGCTACCCGCTACCCGCTGCCCGTCGCCCGTTACCCGGCTTCCCGCCTCATTGCAATCTTCCGCCCAGCGCGGAGAGGGAGACATATTCGGCGGCGCAACACTTCAGCCGAGCTAAGCGAACAAGAGTAGCAACAGATCAATGGGACGGCGTTCGCCCGGATGCCACCCTTCGATACTCGCCACCCTTCGATACTCGCCACCCTTCGATACTCGCCACCCTTCGATACTCGCCACCCTCCACGCC
>JBKOVX010000462.1:0-3602 GCA_046724115.1 Gemmatimonadota bacterium
CAGCAGCGCCCGGTGCGCCCGCGACAACAGAGATGCGTTCTCGACGCCGCTCGCGGCGGCCAGCGAAAGAGCGCTCTCGACTTCCGCCTGCGCCTCCTTCAGCCGTCCGAGATCCTGTAGCGCAATCCCTTTCGCCAGGCGAAGGCGCACGATCGTCGTCGGATCCGCCGGCTCGGCGGCGGCCAAGCCCGATTCGTAATGCGACAGCGCGTCGGAAAACTTTCCGCTCCAGTAAGAGGCGAGGCCCATGCGATAGTCGATATCCGCCAGGGCCGGCCTATCACCTTGAGTCTCTGCGTTGTCGCGCGCTCTCCTCCACAGCTGCAACGCGGCATCGTACTCGCCGAGTCGCTGTCGAGTTCGCGCGAGCGTCTGCAGAATCTCATCTCGCGGCGCGTCGGAGATTGTGGGATCGCGATCGAGCTGCTCCAACGCCGCGGCGAGATAATTCGCCGCCTCACGGTTAGCGTATTTCTGTAGGGCGGAGCGACCGGCGGCGTACAAGTAACCAACCGCTTTGCCGGCGAGCGATTGAGAGTGCGCCCGCGCATAGTGAAGCGCGAGTTCGTCGGCGTGCTGCGATGCGGCGCTACCGTACAGGCTCTCCAGTGCTTCGGCGATCATAGCATGGAGCAGCCTCACTCTGGCGTGGCCTAGCTCGGCGTAGAGCACCTGCTGCAGCAACGGATGCGTGAAGTCGTAGTGGATTGCGTCCGCGTCGCCCGTCTCCTGCAAAAAGCGCTGTGCGAGCAGCTCGTCGAGGGCGGCCATGATTTTCTCATCACTGAGGCCCGACACCTTGGCCAGTGTGTCGTGCGGCGCACGAGTGCCAATGACCGCCGCGAGGTTGGCCAACGAGCGCGCGTCCGTCGACAATCGATCGATACGGGCCTTGATCACGTCGCGAATTGTTGATGGGAGTGGGATCGCCTGCATTTCCCATCCGGTCCACTGCCCATTCGTCCTCGAGAGCGCTCCCGAATCGACCAAGGACTTAAGCGTTTCTTCGATGAAAAACGGGTTGCCGCGCGTCCAGTCGTAGAGAAGCGCAGAGAAGTGGCGCGTGGTATCTCTGTTAGCGTCGAACATCCGCTGCAGCAGCTCGTCGACTTCAGGCTGGGCGAGCGCCGTCAGCCTCTGCGCGGTCACGCAACCGAGTCGAAGCAATGATTGCTCGGTAGTACGCAACACGGGATTAGACTCGCGCTCCGCCTCGTTGAACGTCGCGAGCAGAAAGATTTTCTGTTCGCCGATCTGGCGCGCGATGAAATGGAGAAGCTCGAGCGAAGATGCGTCAGCCCACTGCAGGTTCTCGAGAACGATCAATAACGGCTGCTTCGTGGCGAGTCGGCCGAGGAACTGGGTGAAATTCCACAGCAGTCGCGCTTTGATCTCGGACGGATCCGCACCCGCCGACGCGCGCTCCGGCGTGCCGAGGGAAGTGAGATAAGGGAAGACGTGCCCGAGCTCGGACGCTCCGCCTCGCGTCAGCACGGACAGAGACGCGGGCTCGAGCTTCCTCACCAGCGGAAGAAGCGCGTCGGAAAAGAGGGCGTATGGCACGCCGGTTTCGACCGGGTACGCCCTGCCAATCGCTACCTGCCAGCCACGTTTGAGAGCACGATCCGCGGCCGCCGTGACCAGCCGCGTTTTTCCGATCCCACCTTCGCCGACGACGAAAACGGACCGGCCAGATCCCTTGGCCGCTTCGTCCATCGTTTTCGAGAGGAGGGCGAGCTCGGTGCTGCGCCCGACGAGTGGCGCCTCACCTCCACCGCTTTTCAGCATGTGCGCCAATGTACGAACGGCCGTTTAGCTGAGCCAGAGCGGGCCATAGATGACTTTGTGGCTCTGTCGCGCATCGCACGTGATCCCACTGAGGCAACTCGAGCCCGCCATTGGGGGGCTTAAGACGTAGTGGTTCGTTGGTTGCGAGTTCTAAATTGCATGGCCATCACCGATCTGCGCTCACTCGCCCACCCATTCACCGATACCGAGCAGGACCATCGGCCACTGCTCGATCTGGTCGGCAATGCGCGATTCGTCTTGTTGGGCGAGGCCTCACACGGTACCCATGACTTCTATTACGAGCGCGCCGAGATCACCAAGCGCTTGATAATCGAGAAGGGGTTCAACGCCGTCGCCGTCGAAGCCGACTGGCCCGACGCGTATCGTGTCAACCGGTACGTACTGGGTGACGGAGAAGACTCCAACGCGGACGCGGCCCTCCACGGTTTCGAGCGCTTCCCGACGTGGATGTGGCGAAATACCGTCGTGCTCGATTTCGTCGAGTGGCTGCGCGATGAGAACTCCAGCCGAAATTCAGTGGCGAGGACCGGCTTCTACGGTGTCGATCTTTACAGCCTCTTCAATTCGATGGATGTCGTGGTCAGCTACCTAGATGAAGTCGATCCGGAAGCCGCGCAGCGGGCGAGATACCGCTATTCCTGCTTCGAACATTTCGGCGAGGACAGCCAGGCGTACGGCTATGCGGCAAGCTTCAATCTTTCAGAATCGTGTGAAAGAGAGGCGGTCAACCAGCTCGTCGAGTTGCAGCGCCGCAGCCTCGAGTTTCTAAACCGCTCAGGTCCCGACGACTTGTTCGACGCCGAGCAGAATGCGCGTCTGGTGAAGAATGCCGAGGAGTACTATCGCTCGATGTTTCGCGGCCGGCAGTCATCGTGGAATCTGCGGGACGCTCACATGGCCGAGACAATCGATGCGATCGTTAATTACCTGAGTCGTCGCAACCGCACTCCCAAGATCGTCATCTGGGCCCATAACTCTCACCTCGGTGACGCACGCGCCACGGAAATGGGTAAGCGCGGCGAGCTCAACGTCGGACAACTCATTCGGCAGAAGTACGGTTCGGAAGCGGCACTGGTCGGGTTCACCACTTACACCGGCACTGTCACAGCGGCGACGAATTGGGACGATCCGGGAGAAATAAAGCAGGTTCGTCCCGCGCTGCCGGAGAGTTACGAGCTCGGGTTTCACAACACCGAGATTCCCCGCTTCTTTCTCAGTCTGCGGGGGGTTGAATCGAAGCCGTCGCTTTTGGCGAAGCCGCGGCTCGAGCGAGCGATCGGGGTGATCTACCGACCAGAAACCGAACGAATCAGCCACTACTTTCAGGCGGATCTGCCGCGCCAGTTCGATGCAGTATTTCACTTCGACCGCACGCGAGCCCTCCAGCCCCTCGAGAAACCCCAAAGATGGGAACACGTGGAGCTGCCGGAGACATTCCCGTCTGGAATTTGACCGCGCTACGTCGCGTTCTTTTTCCGCGCCTTGGTCGGTTTGGGGGTCAAGTCCAACATCTTTTCCGCGCCCAGGTAATCGATTGAAGCTGGATCTTCAAGCTGACGAAGCCGTTGAACCGTAGCAGCAATTCGGTTCGCTGCTACGAGAATCTCGGCTGCGATCTCCGGTATCTCCTCCTGCGTCGCATCGTTCGCGAGCAGCTCCGCGTTCATCATCAAAACCGTCAGCACGTTGTTCAGCTCGTGCGCGACGGCGATCGTCGTCTCGGTGATTCCGGCTCTGCGCTGTGCGTTGGCCCTTGCGTCGTCCTTCTCGCGCTGGGCCGTGATGTCCTGGTA
>JBKOVX010000098.1:0-4269 GCA_046724115.1 Gemmatimonadota bacterium
GTACTCCCGGCAAGAGGGATTCATCATTGACTCCCCGGCTTTCCACGGTATAATCGCGACCGAAAGCGCGTTGTCATCACTCGCTCTTCCGTCCAGGATGCGTATGACCATTATCCCACTACGCCGCTCGCGACTTCGCACGGTCCTTCTTCTCACGCTCGCCGTCCCACCAAACGCGCTCGCGCAGCGCCAGCCGGACATCGAAGCGCGTCTTCAGGGTTTTGACGCGTACATGGCGCAGGTGATGAAAGACTGGAACGTCCCCGGACTCGGCGTCGGAATCGTCGTCAAGGACAAACTCGTCTGGTCCAAGGGATACGGCTACCGCGATTACGGCAAGAAACTTCCCTACACGGTGAATACGACACAGGCGATTGCATCGAACACCAAGCTGTTCACCTCTGTCGCCGCCGCGATGCTCGCCGAGGACGGCAAGGTCGATCTCGATAAACCCATTCGACAGTACGTGCCGGGAATCCAGTTCTATAACGACGATCTGAACCGGACGATTACGCTGCGCGACATGCTCTCGCACCGCACCGGCATCACCAGACACGATGGCATCTGGTACAAATCCGATTTCACGCAGAAGGAACTGTACGAGCGGCTGAAGTATCTGGAGCCGACGGAGGCGCCGCGCTCGGTCTTCCTCTACAACAACATGATGTACGCGGGAGCGGGGTACGTCATCGAGCTCCTGAGTGGTAAACCGTGGGAGACGTTCGTTCGCGAGCGAATCCTGACGCCGCTCGGGATGAACAGCACCACGTTCACCATCGCCGACATGACGAAAGGCGCCGAGCCGGCGGTTCCGTTCACGGAAAGACGTGACAACACCGAGATCTACAGCATTCCGTACTACAGCGACGCGATTGGCGTCGCCCCTGCCGGCGCGATCAACTCGAGCATCTCGGACATGTCGCACTGGCTGATCGCGCTGATGAACGATGGCCGGTACAACGGCAAGCAGGTGATTCCAAGAAATGCGCTCAGACAAACTCTCGCGCCGTCGATCGCCCTTCCCAATACCGGACTGGAGGTGCGCGGCTGGGGGGAGTTGATCAACTCCGCTTACGGAATGGGGCGCTGGACTGCGTCGTACCGCGGGCACCTCATCGCCTATCACGGTGGCGACCTCCCCGGATTCCACTCGCAGGTCTCGATGATGCCGTACGACTCGATCGGCGTCATCGTCTTCGTCGTCGGCGACCACGCGGCCCCGCTCTACAACATCGTCTCCTGGAACATCTACGAGCGGCTGCTCGGCATGTCCCTCACACCGTGGTCGGAGCGGCAGAACACCATTCGGCTGAAGAACAAGTCGGCGTCGACCCAATCGCGCACCAAGGCGGGCGCGGGTCGTGTGGCTGGCACGCACCCTTCGCATCCAATCGGCGACTACGCCGGCGAGTTCGTGAACCCCGCCTATGGCCTTCTCACTATCACGAAAGGCGATACGTCGCTGATGTTCGACTTCCACAAGATCAGGATGCCGCTCAGTCATTTTCACTATGATCGGTTCGACACACCCGACGACGAGTACGAAGGCAAATACTCGATCAACTTCCTGACGAATCCGCAGGGCGAGATCGATCGCGCGGAGATGTCGCTCGACGAGGCGGCGATTCAATTCACTCGTCGCGTCCCCGCCGAACTCTCGAAAGCCGAGACGCTGCGACAGTATCTGGGTACGTACATCACGCCCAGTGGTGGGAAGTTCGATGTCGTGCTGCGCCCCGACGGAACGCTGGCGCTACTGTATGCGAGCGGAACCTTTCAGGATCTGATTCCGTGGCAGCCGCGCCGGTTCCGCATCAAGGAGTTCGCGGACGTAGTGTACGAGTTCGAGACCGAGAATGGGAGGGTGGTGGCGTTGAGGCAGTCCGATCCGTCGGGGGAGTTCCGGTTCGTTCGGCGGTAGAGGGACGAGGGACGCGATAACCAATAGAGCGGAGGTGGATCGATGGGACGCATCAGTCGCTACACAATCTCGCTTCTAGCTCTCGCTGTTGCCTGCGCGCATCCGCCGCAAACGCAAAGCCCCGTCTACGACGTAGTCATCCGCGGCGGGACGATCTACGATGGGCTCGGCGGGGCGCCGTTCGTCGGTGACGTCGGAATCATCGGCGATAAAATCCGCCTCACTGGGAACTTCGGCGCGCTCAACGCGAAAAAGGAAATCGACGCGCGCGGGATGGCGGTCGCGCCCGGATTCATCAACATGCTCTCCTGGGCCAACGAATCTCTGATCCAGGATGGGCGCAGTCAGGGTGACATCCGGCAGGGCGTCACCCTCGAAGTGATGGGGGAGGGATCGTCGATGGGTCCGCTCACCGACTCAATGCGCAAGGAGATGATCGAGCAGGAGTCCGACATCAAGTACGACATTCCCTGGACCACACTCGGCGAGTATCTCGAATTTCTGGTGAAGAAAGGCATCTCGCCCAACGTCGCTTCCTTCGTTGGCGCCACGACGTTGCGCGTCCACGAAATAGGATACGCCGATCGACCGCCGACTCCGGCGGAACTGGGTCGGATGCAGACGTTGGCGCGAGAGGCGATGGAGCAGGGTGCGATGGGGATTGGTTCGGCTCTGATTTACGCGCCCGCGTTCTACGCCCACACCGACGAGCTGATCGCGCTCTCAAAGGCGGTCGCACCATACGGCGGGATGTACATCTCGCACATGCGGAGCGAAGGCGCACGCTTGCTCGAAGCGATCGACGAATTGATCACCATCGCCCGCGAAGCTGGTGTACCCGCAGAGATCTATCACTTCAAGCAGGCCGGCCAGTCGAACTGGAGCAAGATCGACGCGGCGATCGCTAAGGTTGAGCAGGCAAGAGCAACCGGACTGCGGATTACCACGGACATGTACACGTACATCGCGGGGGCGACCGGGCTCGATGCCTCGATGCCGCCGTGGGTGCAGGAGGGCGGCCTCAAGGAATGGACAGCGCGACTCAAGGATCCAGCAATCCGCGCCCGCGTCGCACAGGAGATGCGCACCCCGACGGACAAATGGGAAAACCTCTTCTTTGCCAGCAAATCACCCGACAGGATCCTGCTGGTTGGATTCAAAGCCGATTCGTTGAAATACCTCACCGGCAAGTCACTTGGCGAGATAGCCCGTATGCGCGGGAAGTCACCGGAGGAGACGGCGATGGATCTGGTGATCCAGGATGGCAGCCGAGTGGGGACAGTTTACTTCCTGATGTCAGAAGACAACGTGCGCCGGGAGATCCAGCTGCCGTGGATGAGTTTTGCGTCGGACGAAGGATCATACGCGCCGGAAGGAGTGTTCCTGAAGTCGAACGCGCACCCGAGGGCATACGGCAATTTCGCGCGGTTGCTCCGCAAGTACGTGCGCGACGAGAAGATCGTCCCGCTACAGGAGGCCATCAGGAGGTTGACCTCGCTTCCTGCGAGCAATCTCAAACTGCGCGATCGCGGCAGACTGGTGCCCGGTTACTACGCAGACGTCGTCGTTTTCGATCCGGCAACGATCCAGGATCACGCGACGTTCGAGAAGCCGCATCAGTACTCGACCGGAGTTCGCGACGTCTTCGTAAACGGGAAGCAGGTGCTGAGCAACGGCGAGCACACCGGAGCGTTGCCCGGGCGCGTCGTACGCGGGCCCGGTTGGACGGGGTGGAAGGCCCAACGCTAGAGGGGGGAGGGACGAGCGGCGAGGGACGAGCGGCGAGGGAAGACGCTGATTACGCCGTTTCGCGGAATCGAAAAGTTGTCTGGGGCAGCGGCATTACCCAATCGGCTGACACGGGGAGTGACTTTCTCAGGCTCTCTTGCAACGCTTCCAGATCGGTAGCTGGACTCAGCTGGATCGGCAAAGTCTGGGGTCGAAAGAAGTCTTCCCAGTGACCGATGATCGCGTGCTGCGGCTTCAACACGGCGAGCAGACTGTCGGGTGTGTTCGAGACGTTCGTCGACGTCGCCGCGCATAGGACCGCGACGTCGATTCTCCGCTCGGCGAGTACCTCCGGGGGGAGAAACCCAAGCGGCGGTTGGCTCGGCGCATCCTGAAAGTAGATCCTGAACACCGTCGCCCTGGTGCGATCGTCGAGGACGTCGATTACGAATGCGTACGGCTCACCCAGTTTCCATTCCGCCGCCGCGTGAGGGAGACTGTCGAGATCGGAGTCGACCGTGACAGCGGTAAACGTGTAAACGCGCTTCCAGGCGCGGTAAGTGGGTGCGTGGCCAGCGACGATCGCCATGAACCGGTACGCGCTGTCCGACGAATAGTAC
>JBKOVX010000114.1:0-1541 GCA_046724115.1 Gemmatimonadota bacterium
CTCGAGAGCGGTGCCAACGACGCCGATTGTTACGCTCCGATGATGCTGAGCATTACAAAGGCAGTCGAGCAATGATCATCAACGCGGTCGGAAGAATCTCTCTGGGCCTGGCGCTACTCGCGCTCCCAAGGGCGTCATGGCCACAGTCGGACGCGCGCCCGGAGATTCTGGTGCTCGGCACCTACCACATGGCGAACCCGGGCCACGACATCCACAACCTCCAGGCCGACGATGTTCTGTCGCCGAAGCGCCAACAGGAAATCGCGCAGCTTCTCGAAGTCCTGAAAAGATTTCACCCGACCAAGATCGCGATTGAATCCGATGTCTCCGGCCAACGCGCGACGCAACAGTATTCCGATTACCTCTCCGGAAAGTACACGCTATCGCGAAACGAGATCGATCAGATCGGATACCGTCTCGCAAAGGAGCTTGGACATCGCGCCGTCTACCCCGTCGACGTCGATGGCGATTTCCCATGGCAACGCGTCGTCAACTACGCCAAGGCGAACGGAGTCGCCGACAAGTTCGACGCGCTCAATGGTGGAGTCGGGACGATGGTGAAGGAGCTGGGCGATTTCCTCGGATCGCATACAGTGCTCGAGGCAATGCAGTTCGTGAACGCCGATCAGCGCGTCGCCCGAGATATGGGCTTTTACTTCTCCGTTCTGCGCTTTGGAGACCCTTATGACTATGCGGGGTCCGACCTGGTGGCCGCCTGGTATCAGAGGAATATCCGCATCTATCACAACATCGTCGCGTTGATCGGTTCCCCGAACGAGCGAGTTCTAGTGATTTATGGCTACGGTCACCTCGGATGGCTGCGGCAGAACGTCGCCGACGATCCGAATGTCAGGTTACGGAAACTGGCCGACTTTACTGGGCAGCCGTAGAAGAGGGCGAAGCGTATTCGAACGGACCGACTGCCAGGTACTTGCCTGAATGATCGTACGCCCGGCGCGTTCAGGCCTGTGTGACATAGTTGAGGGAGGCAACCTTTTGGAACCCGGTATCTCTATCCCAATCCTCCCGGCCCGCGATCTGGGTGAAACCCGAAAGTTCTATGAGGCTCTGGGTTTTCACGCGGCGGGATGGTGGCCTAAAGAATTCGGAGGTTACGCCATCCTGCGCAGAGGCGATTTGAGCATGCACTTCTTCGCCTACGAAGATTTGCCGCCTGGCGAGAACTACGCCCAGTGTTACTGGCGGGTGAACGACGTCGACGCGCTGTACGCAGAGTGTGAGGCGGCTAACCTGCCCAGCTCCGGCTCACCGCGTTTGGAAGATGTTGAGAACAAAGCGTGGGGTATGCGGGAGTTCGCAATCGTCGACCCCAATGGCAACCTTGTTCGTGTTGGGCAAGAGATCGTCCCGCAACGCTAACGAACGCAGAATGATTCTCGCGATCGATCACTCGACGTCGTGCAACTCCACCTCGGCGTCGAGGTGGAGTTCCGTCCTGCCCGCAAATCTTCAGTACCCACTCACCGCCTTCATCCAGTCGGCTGCCTGAATCCGGGCAACCAGAACAAGATGACTGGAAC
>JBKOVX010000195.1:0-6146 GCA_046724115.1 Gemmatimonadota bacterium
AGCATGGCCGCCTTCCCTGTAGGCGAGGTATTTAGGGACTTACGGCCATTATGATCGCGGTAGAGGTGCGGCGCAATAGCAGAGAACCCCGCGTCTGGAGGGCGCGGGGTTCGTCGTTGATTTCAGGTTCGAAATGCGGACTAGAGTGCGTATCTGGGCAGTACGAAATGCGGACTAGAGTGGGTATCTCGGCAGTATAGGATTCGGAATGGGCCTGGGTAGAGTTGAACTACCGACCTCACGCTTATCAGGCGTGCGCTCTAACCACCTGAGCTACAGGCCCTCGCCACGAGAGCTAACAGCGTGTGACGCAGAGTTTTGCAAGTTAGCCGGGCCTGTGAAGACGGTCAATCGGCGGCGATGGGAGCAGAAGCGGGTGCGGTAGCTGGCGTCGCTGCGGGTTCCGGCTTCCGCCACGGGGGACGCTGGTACGCGGGGCGAGCGGCGATGGCGAGCAGCTCCTGGTAATAAGCGATGATGCGCCTCCGAACCGACGATTCCGTGTCGTTCGCCGAAGCCTCAAACGGAGCGTAGCGAGTGCTGCCGCTCGTGTCGAGTCGGAACCACCACCACGGCGCCATCCCCGTGCGCGGGGTTTCGACGGAGCAATAGAACGTGTGTCCCGAGTCGACGAACTGGAAATCCTTCACTTTTGTCCCTGGATGGTTTCTTGAAATCTAGCTCATTGGCGCGTCTTAAGCCCGTCGAATTTCTCGAACCTCGGCGAATCCGCTGCTGAAGAGCGGTTGATCGCGCGGCGGTCTGATCGTGACGACCCCGTCATGTCGGTTTCACGTTATCTTCATCCCCATGGATGAGAATTGAAGGCGGGAAAATCCATCGTGGGTTTGCCGCGTTCCTTCCGCATCACCGTCACAATGGTCGCACTTCGCAAAGGATTCACTCTAATCGAGCTGGTCATTGTGCTCGTCGTGATCGGCGCACTCGCCGCCATCGCGATACCGCGCTACTCCGGCAGCAAGGACAAGGCGTACGTCGCCGCGATGAAGGCGGACCTGCACACTCTTGCGATCTACGAAGAGCAGTTCGCGGCGGACAATCACGGGCAATACTTCGGCGGAGTAGCGACGGAGTCGAATGCACTAAACGGCTTCAAACCGTCAAAGGATGTCACGGTGACCGTGATTGCGTTCAACATCCTTGGCAGCCAGCTCGCGGACTGGACCGCCGTCGCGCGCCACGGTCAGACGCCTCAGAGCTGCGAGCTGCGGGCAGGTGTCGTTACCTGCACCTCGACCAACAATTTGACGACGGGGCTGATCAGCCTCTAGCTAATCTTCGTAGCGCCGAGGATGTGAGGGGTGCGGCTTGTCCTCGTCCTCTGTGTCGAACTCGTCGTCCAGATCTATGAGGTCGTCGTCCAGATCGTCGTCGAGATCGTCGTCATCCTCGTCATCGATGTCGTCGTCATCCAGGTCGTCGTCGTCGAGGTCTTCTTCGTCGTCGTCCCAATCATCAGCGTCCTCGACGTCGTCTTCGTCGTCATCCTCCAGATCGTCCTCGAGATCCTCGTCCTCGGGATCCGAATCTGGTGTCCGCTTCGCCAGCCACGGTTCCGGCTTCCCGTCACCCTCGCTCAGGAAGCTCTCCGCGGACTCCAGCATGGCGCACATTACCGTAATCTCCTGGTTGTTAGACCGAAGCGCGTTCCCGCTTCGCCTCACGTGACAACTTCTTACGATCGTTCGCGCTGAGGAAGCGCTTCCGCAGACGTATCGACTGCGGCGTGACCTCGATTAGCTCATCGTCCTCGATATACTCCAGCGCCCCTTCCAGCGTCAACTCCCTCGGCGGCTCGAGCTGAATGTTTTCATCGCTCGCCTTCGAGCGCATGTTGGTGAGCTTCTTCTCTTTGGTCGGGTTCACATCCATGTCACCCGGTCGCGAGTTCTCACCAACAAGCATCCCCTCGTAAACGGCGTCGCCGGGCGACACGAATAGGGTAGCGCGCTCGGAGAGATTTGCAAGCGCGAAGGCCACTATGACTCCAGATTCCATGGATACTAGTGTTCCGCGCATCCTCCCCGCCAGCGGTCCCGCCCACGGTCCGTACTCGAGGAAACGGTGGTGCATGATGCCCGTGCCGCGAGTGTCGGTGAGAAACTCTGAGCGATAGCCGAACAATCCGCGCGCGGGGATTTTGTAAAGAAGTCGTACCATTCCCTGACCGGGATTCTTCATCTCCAGCATCCCCGCGCGCCGAGGACCCAGCTTCTCGATGACGACGCCGAGGAATTCTTCGGGGACGTCGATCGCGAGCTCTTCGTACGGCTCGAGCCTTTCGCCCTGCGGACCTTCGCGCGTGATGACGCGTGGACGAGATACCTGGAACTCGTATCCTTCGCGGCGCATCGTCTCCATCAGAATCGTCAGGTGCAGCTCGCCGCGACCGGAGACGGTCCACGTGTCGGTCGATTCCGTGTCGTCGACGCGTAGCGCGACGTTGCGCTCGAGCTCGCGATACAATCTTTCGCGCAGCTGGCGCGAAGTGACGAACTTCCCTTCCTTGCCGGCGAACGGCGAGTTGTTGACGAGAAAGTCGACGGAGATCGTGGGCTCCTCGACCGAGATTCCCGCCAGGCGCTCGGGGTGCTCGGTGTCGGTGACGGTGAGGCCGATCTCCACGCCTTCGAGCCCGGCGAGCGCGACGATCTCGCCCGCGGAAGCTTCGCCCACCTCTATCCGGTCCAGACCCTCGTAGGTGAAAAGCTTCGTCACGCGCGACTGCTCGTCTTTCTGCGATACGTCGAGCGGCAACAGCGCAACCGGATCTCCGACGTGGACGGTTCCACGCTCGATACGACCGATACCGAGTCGTCCCAGATAGGGAGAATGGTCGATGGTGGAGATCAACATCTGGAATGGACTGTCTGCATCGCTTGGCGGGGCGGGGACGTACTTGATGATCGAATCGAACAAAGGCGAAAGATCGACCGGCGTGACATCCATATCCATCGTGGCTACACCTTCGCGCGCCGATGCATACACGACTGGAGCGTCCAGCTGAGCGTTGTTCGCCTCGAGCTCGATGAAGAGGTCAAGGACTTCGTCGTGGACGCGCAAAGGATCCGCGCCGGGGCGATCGATCTTGTTGATGACGACGATCGGCGTCCGATCGAGCGCGAGTGCCTTGCGCAGCACGAACCTGGTCTGCGGCATTGGGCCGTCGAACGCGTCGACGACGAGCAGCACCCCATCGACCATGCGCAGGATGCGCTCGACCTCCCCGCCGAAATCAGCGTGGCCGGGGGTGTCGACGATGTTGATCTTGGTGCCCTTCCAGCGAATCGAGGTGTTCTTCGCCAGAATGGTGATGCCGCGCTCGCGCTCGAGCGGGTTGGAGTCCATCACCCGCTCGACGACGATCTGATTTTCGCGAAAGGCGCCCGCCTGCCTGAGCATTTTGTCGACGAGAGTGGTCTTGCCGTGGTCGACGTGGGCGATGATTGCGACGTTACGAATTTCCTGCTTTGCCATAGCCTTTGAAGTTAGCTAGGCGTGCAAGTGCCTCTCCCGGTCGAACATCTCGTCGCGCTCGAGCTGAATCGTTACGTGCTGGATACCGAAAAGCTGCATCGCGTCGTGGATGTGCTCCAGCACGTGCTGCTGGCGCTCGGGTTCGCGCACGATGCAGTGCGCGCTCATGGCAACCACCGCCGGCGTCACTGCCCAGACGTGCAGGTCGTGCACCGACTCGATGCCGGGGATCGCCTCGAGCTGTCCGCGCACAGCGGGAATCGGAATGTTCGCTGGCGCCGACTCCAGCAGGACGTCGATGGACTCGCGCACGAGTCTCCAGGCTCCAATCATGATCAACACCGTCGTCAGCATTGATGCGATCGGATCCGCCATCAGCCAACCCGTAAATCGGATGAGAACGGCGGCGACGATCGTGCCGATGCTTGCCAGCAAATCGCCGAGCACGTGGAGATACGCTCCGCGCGCATTGAGGTTGTGCGACGAGCCGGTGGAAAGGATGCGGGCAGCGACGATGTTCACCACCAGTCCGGCGCTGGCGACTGCGAGCATCAATCCGCCCTGAACTGGTTCCGGCACACGCAGTCTCGTCACCGCCTCCCAAAGAATCCACGCCGAAATGAGGAGCAGCGTCGATCCGTTGATGAACGCCGCGAGAATCTCCCACCGCATGTAGCCATAGGTCTTTGCCGGTGTGCTCGGCTGTCTGCTGAACCACGCCACGAACAGCGCGAGGCCGAGCGCGGCGACGTCGGTGAGCATGTGCCCGGCGTCTGCCAGGAGCGCGATGGAATTCGAGATCAGGCCGCCAACTACTTCGACGACCAGCAATACCGCGGTGAGCGTCAGCGCCAGCCTCAGGCTCGACACGGACGCATCACCTACGTGCGAATGTCCCATACCGTGGTGGTGGTCGTGCCCGTCGCTATGCTGGTGTCCGTGCCCGGGGGTGTGGTAACTTGCATCCGTGCTCGGTCGGCTGCTGGCCATTATTCTGCTCGTGCTCCTCAACGCGTTCTTTGTAGGCGCCGAGTTCGCTCTTGTCCGCTCCAGACGGACGCGTTTGGAGGCGATGACCCGGAGCGGTGACCGGCTCGCCCGCATTGCGCTGCGCGCCTCTACAAATATCTCTCGCGTGCTGTCGGCGAGCCAGCTTGGAGTGACACTGGCGAGCCTCGGACTGGGCTGGGTTGCTGAATCGACGGTCGGCGACATGTTCGCGACGCTCTTCAGCAACCTGCCATGGGCGATCGAAGCCTCAGTGCGGCTGACGATCGGCGCCACCATCGCGCTGATCGTTGTCACCTACCTTCACGTCGTCTTCGGTGAGCTGACCCCGAAGGCGGCGGCACTCAATCATCCGGAAGCGCTCGCGCGCTGGCTCGCCCCACCGCTTCTGCTTTTTGCGTACATCACCAAGCCGTTTACCTACTTTTTGAACAAGTCATCCCAGGTGATTCTGCACGCGCTCGGGCAGGAAGCAGCTGGCCAGGATGAAGCCGTCCACTCGCCGGAAGAGATCCGGCTGCTGGTGGAGCAATCGCAGGAGGGCGGTCAGATGCAGGCGCACGATGCCGATCTGATCGATGCGGTGTTCGAGTTCTCGGAGAAGAACGCGCGCGAGGTGATGACGCCGCGCACGGAGCTGGTCGCGCTGCCGGTCGAAGCGACGCTGTCGGAGGTACTGGCTGTCGTCCAGGAAACCGGACTCTCACGCTACCCGGTTTACGACGAGTCGATCGACAACATCATTGGAGTCGTGCTGGCGAAGGATCTCCTGAAGCTGCTAGCGCCCCGCGCCAACACCGATGCATTCGATCTTCCCTCGATCATGCGACCGGTGCACGTGATTCCCGGATCGCGCGAAGTCGAAGAAGTGCTCTCCGATTTCAAGCGTCTCAAGGAGCACATGGCGATCGTGCTCGACGAGTACGGCGGGACGGCCGGCGTGGTCACGATGGAAGACCTGCTCGAGGAGATCGTCGGCGAGATCCTCGACGAGTACGACACTCCGGAAGACGCCGAAGCGCCGCTCCACACTCGTGCGGGCGAGACGCTGGTGCCGGGAAGCACGCACATCGGCGAGCTCAACGAGCACTTCGGGCTCACCGTGCCGGACGAGGACTACACGACGATCGGTGGTTACGTGTTTGGCGTGCTCGGTCGATTGCCTATCGTCGGCGATCGTGTGATCGCCGGCGGCGCGATTTTTACCGTGCGCGAGATGGACGGCCGGCGGATCGAGACTCTGTCTGTCGATCTGCACTCGCTCGGCGACCGGCGCGCGGCTGAACGCGAGCCGCAATCGACGCACACAGAAGCGTAGCCGCGATCATGCTCGAAGCGTCGGCGCGGTTCTGGCCGGCGAGGGCGATCGCTGTTCCGTGGTCCGGCGACGTCCGGGGAAACGGCAACCCCAGCGTGACGTTCACCGCGCTGCCAAACGACGCCACCTTGATCGCCGTCATCCCGACGTCGTGGTAGGGCGCGATCACCGCATCGAACTCGCCCCGCATGGCGCGGACGAAAACCGTGTCGGCCGGGAACGGGCCGACGATCTTCGCGGTCCGCGCCGCCGGTGCGAGGATTCTGGTGTCCTCATCGCCAAACCTGCCGCCGTCACCAGCGTGGGGATTGACCGCGCACAG
>JBKOVX010000428.1:0-3940 GCA_046724115.1 Gemmatimonadota bacterium
CTTTGGCCCCGCGGTGGTTGGCGGCTTCCCAGGTCCGCGTCCGCGCAAGCCCGGTGACACGACGGTCTTTCCCAAGGCGCGGTTCCCGGGGAAAGGAACACCGAGACATCCAGCGGAAGCGTCGGCGGAAGGAGTCTTCCCGCTGCCGCATCGTGCTGGAGTCGGCGAAATGGGCGACGTGACGATCACCGCGCCAAAGGGACGCCGCGGTGAGCCGCTTGAATTCGTCCAGGGATATCGCCCAACACCGGGAACGATGTCAGTCCCGCAGGGCAGGATGCCGATCGAGCGCACGATTCCTCGCGCGGAGCCGGCGGCGGCGACTGGATCGCCACCAGTGCGCGAATATCATCCTGAGCCGAGGGTCGAAGCGCCACCGCCTGCACGCGTTCCCGATCGCACTTCCAGTCCGGCGCCGGTAATACACGAGCGGCCATCAACTCCTCCGCCTCCGCCACCACGGTCGGAGACGCCGTCGAAGCCGCCGCCGAGCAAACAATAGGCGAAGGTCAAGAAAGAAGAGGGCCACGAAAGTGGCCCTCTTCTTTTTGCCGGGGAGAAACCCGGCGACGGTTTATATTTCCACGTTCCTCCCCGCCTCCCGCAAAACCCAGAGATTCCGCTTGAAGCTCGATCACATTCGCAACTTCTGTATTGTCGCGCACATCGACCACGGCAAATCGACGCTCGCGGATCGACTGATCGAGGCTACCGGCATGCTGCAGAAGCGGGAGATGAAGGCGCAGGTCCTCGACACCCTCGACCTCGAGCGCGAGCGCGGCATCACCATCAAGCTCAACGCCGTTCGAATGACCTACGTGGCTCGCAGCGGCGAGGAATACGAGCTCAATCTCATCGATACTCCAGGCCACGTCGACTTCACCTACGAAGTCTCGCGATCGCTCGCCGCCTGCGAAGGCGCGATTCTGGTGGTCGACGCGTCGCAGGGGGTCGAGGCTCAGACGCTCTCGAATCTCTTTCTGGCGATGGACGCCGGCCTCGAGATCATTCCAATCCTCAACAAAATCGACCTGCCGGGAGCGGAGCCCGAGCGACGGCGGAAAGAAGTCGCGGACCTGCTGGGGATCGAGGAAGAGTCCATCCTCCTCGTCAGCGCCAAGGAAGGCATCGGGATCGGTGAGCTGCTCGAGGAAGTCGTGCGCAAAGTTCCGGCACCGCGCGGCGACGAAAATGCTCCGCTGCGCGCGCTTATCTACGACTCGTATTACGACAAGTACCGCGGCGCCATCCCGAGCGTGCGCGTCATGGACGGCGTGATCCGAAAAGGAACGCACATCACCTTTGGCGCGAGCGAGTCTGTCTACGAAGTCGATGAGGTCGGCTACAACCAGCTGCGCCAGGTTCCCACCGATCAACTCGGCCCGGGCGAGGTCGGCTACGTCGTAGCCAGCGTGCGCTCGGTGAGCGAGACGCGCGCCGGAGACACGATCTTCGACGCGGAGAATCACGCCAAGGAGCCTCTGCCCGGCTATCGAGCCGTGCGCAGCTTCGTGTTCGCCGGATTGTACCCGACCGACACGACCCAGTACGAGACGCTCCGCGATGCACTCGAGAAGCTCAAGCTCAACGACGCTTCACTGAATTACGAGCCCGAGACATCGACTGCCCTCGGCTTCGGATTCCGCGCCGGCTTCCTCGGCCTGCTTCACATGGAGATCGTGCAGGAGCGTCTCAGTCGCGAGTTCGATCTCGAGCTGGTGACGACGGTTCCTTCCGTCGAATACAAGGTCTATCTCACTGACGGAACGATGAAGCTCATCGAAAACCCGTCACTCATGCCCAACTCGCAGATCGTCGATTACGTGGAGGAGCCGTACGTGAAGGCGCGCATCATGGTCCCGGCGGAATACATCGGGCCGATCATGACGCTGGGGACCGAGCGCCGCGGGATCTACAAGACCATGACTTATCTCGACACGCAGCGTGTCGAGCTGGATTGGGAGTTTCCTCTCGCCGAGATCATTCTCGATTTCTTCGACAAGCTGAAGACGGTTAGCCGCGGTTACGCGTCGCTCGACTACGATATGCTCGAGTACCGCCGCAGCGAGCTCGTGAGGCTCGACATGCTGATCAACGGCGATCCCGTCGACGCGTTCAGCGTGATCATCCACGAAGACAAGGCTTACGAGTGGGGACGAAAGATCGCCGACAAGCTCAAGGACCTGATTCCACGCCAGCTCTTCGAGGTCGCGATTCAGGCGGCGATCGGGACGAAGGTGATCGCCCGCACGACGGTCAAACCGCTCCGCAAGGACGTTCTCGCCAAGTGCTATGGCGGTGACATCACCCGGAAGCGCAAGCTCCTCGAGAAGCAGAAGGAAGGAAAGAAAAGAATGAAACAGGTCGGATCGGTGGAGATTCCGCAGGAGGCCTTTCTCGCAGTCCTGCAGGTCGACTGAGTGAGCGCGTCGCTCGTTATTCAGACGAGCTTTCTCGGCGACGTAATTCTCACGACGCCGCTCATCGCGGAGCTCGCCACGCGCGGTCCGGTCGATGTTCTCGTCACGCCTGTTGGCGCGACGGCACTCGCCAACAATCCCGACATCCGCACCGTCATTCGGTACGACAAGCGGGGCACGTATGGCTCCGCACAGGGACTCTGGCAAACAATCAAGGAGATTCGCGGCCGACGGCCGTACGACGCCGCGTACCTGGCGCAGGGGTCGTTCCGGAGCGGGTTGCTGGCGATGCTCACCGGCGCCACAGAGCGAATCGGTTTCGCCAGTTCCACTGGTCGAGTTTTGTACACGCAACAGCTGCCCTATCGACCGGAACGTCACCACGCCGAGCGGCTCTGGTCGCTTTCGATGGCGGAATGCGCTGATCCGCCGACACGCGAGCAGATTCGCCCGCGCCTCTATCCGTCGGACGAGGACAGACACGCCATCGACCATCTGTTGCATCGCACCGGAGTAAACAGCGAGCCGCTGGTCGCTCTCGCTCCAGGGAGCGCGTGGGGAACGAAGCGCTGGCCATATTACGCCGAGCTCGCCGAGAGATTGGCCGGTGATTACCGGATTGCGATCATCGGATCCAGGGCGGACGCGGAGGCCGCCGCGCAGATAATCGGGGCGCTGCCCGCTGAGTCCGCCGTCGATGGCATTGGATTGCCGCTGCTGGCGTCGGCGGAGCTAATTGGCCGCGCTCAGGCGATAGTTACAAACGACTCGGCGCCGCAGCATCTTGCATCGGCGATGGGAACGCCGACACTCTCGATCTTCGGGCCGACGGTGCCGGAATTCGGGTTTGGCCCACTCGCTGAGCGAAAAGCAATTGCCGGCCACACCGGCTTGACGTGCCGTCCGTGCCATCGGCACGGTCCGCAGCGGTGTCCCCTCGGACATTGGCGCTGCATGCGTGAGCTTAGCCCGGAATACATCTCGAGCTTGTTGACGGAAGTACTCAACCCACCGGTGCCCGTATGAGTGTGAAGGAGCGTTACATCGTCGGAGTCGATCTGGGCGGGACCAACATCGTCGCCGGCGCGATGCCGGTCGATGGAAGCCGCGAGATCGCGATGCACACCACGCCGACACTCGCTGAGGGCGGCGCGGGTGCCGTCGTCGATCGCATTGCCGGCATGATCGAGCAGGTGATTGCGCAAACGATGTCCGAGACCGGCGCCAAGCGCTCGGACTTCATCGGTGTTGGCATCGGCTCGCCCGGACCGCTCAATCGCGAGAAGGGCATCGTCATCGTGACGCCCAATCTGGGCTGGAAGAATTTTCCGTTGCGTGACGAGATATCGGATCGCGTTCACCTCGAGGCCACTCTCGACAATGATGCCAATTGCGCGACGCTCGGCGAGTTCTGGTGCGGCGCTGCCAAAGGCGGCTGGAACGTGATCGGCATGACGCTCGGGACGGGAATCGGAGGTGGCTTGATTCTCGAGGGCAAGCTTTATCACGGCTCGTCGGAC
>JBKOVX010000214.1:0-4318 GCA_046724115.1 Gemmatimonadota bacterium
GAGTAAGAGTCCGCTGTCAATAACGAGTCTGTGCCTTTCTTTGAACGATGAGATTCTAAGGCGTGTCGGGATATGGGGTAACACCCCCACAGTTACCGGCTTTACCCAATCTCCGCCACAGGTTAATACGGTTCGTAAACAAAGTATGAAAAGGCCCCGCCAGACAGGGCGGGGCCTTTTTTGTCTCAATGATTGGCTGTAGTCACTTCCCGGGTGGTACGTTATTAAAGACCAGAATTTCACCCGTCCTCAACTTCCATCGCTGTACAGAGGCGACGCAAATGAGCAAGTACGCCAACATTCTCGAGACGGTCGGCAAAACCCCAGTCGTAAAAATCGGCAAGGCAGCGCCGAAGAACGTCAATCTCTACGTCAAGGTCGAAGCGTTCAATCCGCTCGGCTCGGTGAAGGATCGCCTCGCCCTTGGCGTGATCGAAGACGCGGAAAAGAAGGGGCAGCTCAAACCGGGGCAAACCGTCGTCGAAGCGACGAGCGGAAACACCGGCATCGGTCTGGCGATGGTGTGCGCGGCGAAGGGATATCCGCTCGTGGTCACAATGGCTGAATCCTTCAGCATCGAGCGACGCAAGTTGATGCGCTTCCTCGGAGCGAAAGTCGTTCTGACTCCAGCTCCGGAAGGCGCGACGGGCATGGTGCGAAAGACGATCGCGCTCGCCGAGAAGAATGGCTGGTTTTATACGCGCCAGTTCGAGAACGAGGCAAACGCGGATTATCACTCGCGCACGACGGCGAGGGAGATCGTCGACGATTTCGCCGGCGAACGCCTCGACTACTGGGTGACGGGATTCGGAACCGGCGGTACGCTCAAGGGAGTCGGACGCGTTCTGGCCAAAGAGCGGCCCGAAGTGAAGATCGTTCTCTCAGAGCCTGCCGACGCACCGATGGTGACGAGCAAGGCGCCGCAGGAGCGAAACGCTGACGGGTCGCCGAAATCGCGTCATCCGGCGTGGAAACCGCATCCGATCCAGGGTTGGAGTCCGGACTTCATTCCGAAACTCACCGGCGATGCGCTGGATCTGGATCTCGTCGATCAGGTCATCACGATCCCGTCGGCGCAGGCGATCCAGTGCAGCAAGCAGCTCGCGCAGCTGGAAGGAATATTCGTCGGAATCTCAGCGGGGGCATCGTTCGCCGCAGCACTCGAAGTCGCGAAGGACGCACCCAAGGGCACGACGATTCTCGCAATGCTCCCCGACACCGGAGAGCGCTATCTGACGACGCCGTTGTTTGCGGACATCCTTGCCGAAATGAACGCTGAGGAGATGGCTATCGCGGCGACAGTCTAGCGGGGGTCACAAGGCAACGGCCGTCGCCTTTACCCAAAGCGCGGCAAGGAGTCGTGACTGGGAAAACCGGCGGCGTCGAGCTCGGTTGATTCTGAGGCAGTGAGTCGCAACACCGCGAATGCTTCGTGGGAGAGCACGCCCAGCATGAGCTCGCCGTCTCGGTAAAAGATCGGATCCTCGAACCACCCGTCTTGCGACGCGTCGTATTGAAAGATCCCTTCCGGAAATGCTTCCTTCAAAGCCCCGATCGACGTCTCATTCAATGACCACCGTTCGGTCGAGCGAGTCAGATCGTCCGCCGTGCGACCGCTCATTCGCTCGCGTACAGCCGGGCCGAGCGCGAGTGCGCGCACGACTTCGTCAAACTGCTCCCATCGATCGGAGGCACGGCTGGGATTGTTCGAGAGAAAATCGATGGTGAACTCGTCCGCTCCAATCCCCTGGCACCATTCGACCAGGCGCCAGGACTCCGCCGCTGAGTAATCGCTTGGAATGATATATCGCCTCCGCACGCTAAGGCGCGGTCGTCCGATGAATATTCCATCCCGTCACGACCACTCGCGGTGTTCCTCCATGGAGATCGCGCGGGTTGTAAGTCACCATGAGGACCCGCGACTCGCCAGGCAGCAGCGAGAAGTAGTTGTCCTCCCAGAGGACAGGGAGTACTTCCTCGCCTCCCTTACCCGTGAGCTGGAGTCGAAGGAAGAACGCGATCGATCTGCCGGGATTTTTGAGCGTGACTCGTGCCTGCCGCGTGCTGCCCTGCGTGTTGATGAACACAGCACGCGCGTTGACCGCCGCGCTCGGCATTGCCCTCAGCGGTGTGAAATCAGCGTAGTGATTCACAGGCGTCATGTACCACGTCGATGAGTCCGAGAGGACGTCCATTCTCGTCGACAGCCAGTAGAAGTTCCTGCTGATTGGCTTGTTGTCTGCGCCGATCAGTCTCAGGTCGACGAAATAGGCTCCCGATACTCCGGTCGGCTCGGGCAAAACGAACACCCGCATGCTGCTGTCGGCGGGCACATCGATCACCGTGTCGCGGGCAAGCTTTTCCGAGCCATCGATTCCCAGCACGCGCGCGCGCAAATGCACGCCACGCAGAGGAGCGCGGTCAGCGCCGCTGCGTACCACTGCCACGGACCGGTCGTCGTACGAGTACAACACGTGCACCGGCTCGTTGGCCTTCTTTGCGCCGAAGTATCCACCGGCGGGTCGCAGATACCAGTCGAAGAGGTGCCAATAGATCGACGGCCAGGCGTTGTTGAACATCCACTGGATCACGCCCGTCGACACGTACTCGTTTCGACGGTACGCCTCGAACATTGCTCGCTCGCCCTCGTACGTCATCAGCTGCGAGGTGATCGTATAGTCCTCGGCCGTCGTCGGTGAGCCGTAGCGGGTCGACAAAGCGGTGTTGAAGCGGTCGAGCAGGTGCGTGAACTGGCCGCCGGCGGCGTGATAGAACCAGACGGTGTCGAGGGGCCACTTGATGTCCTGCGCCGGAATCATCCGCCGCATGCTCTCGATCGGCGGCACCGCGGCACCCGGGCTCGTCTCGGTGTTGTACGCCCACGCGCCACCGTGGGTGCTGTCCTGCATCCAATAGCCCGGTGGAACCCAATCATAGGGGCCCGTCATCTTCACGCCGCTGGCTCCGGAGAACTGCGCCGGTTTTGCACTCGCCGACGAGATGGTTGGATTCGGCCACACCTCCTGCTGCTCGATCTGCAGGTACATCTGCTCGACATCTGCGGGTGGCGGATTGTCGCTCCCGTTGAGCCATGTAAGAGCGCTCGGATGTCCCCGCAGGCGACGGATCTGATCGCGCAGCGATGCCGCCGCGATCGTGTGCTGCTCCGGTCCCCACTTCGGCCATTCCTCCCAGGCGCTGCAGCAAACCCATCCTGTCATTACGAGAACGCCAAGGCTATCCGTCTGGTGCCAGAAGCGATCGTTCTCGTAATTGCCTTCCAGGCGCAGCGTGTTGAGATGCATGTCGAGCGCGTAACGGATCTGCGCGTCCTGCCGCTCGGGTTGCGGCCGGAAAAACACGTCGGGCGCCCAGCCCCCGCCGCGAATGAGAATGCGTCGACCATTTACCCGGAAAAGACGCCCGCCCTTTGGCGTCGACTCAGACGTGATCTCTCGAATGCCAAAGCGCAGCCGCTGCGCATCGGAGATACGGGCACCCTGCACGAACTCGAGCGCGAGCGTGTACAGCTCAGGATTTCCGAGCTCGACGGGCCACCAGAGGCGAGGATTGGCGAAGCGAAGCTGCGGGAAACTGTCGGGCGTGAATCTTACAAGGCCGCTGTCGTTCGCCGCGAGTGTGACTGGTTTGCTGAAAGTGATATCTCCGATTCGACCACGCAAAGTGCCATTCACAGTTTGTGAGCTGAGGTTTCGGAGACCCGTGACCACGGTGAGATCCGCGCTGCGGAGCGTCGCCGTATCGACGCGAGTGACGACTTCGGGATACCGGACCACCACGTCGCCGCTCGCCCTCAGATACGCCGGCTGCCAAAGACCCATGTCCTTATCCGGCGGCGATGGATTCCAGTCGACCCACGTCGTCTGCAGATCGGGAGGAGTCGGGGCGAAGACTTCGACCGCCAGTGCGTTGGTGCCGCTGCGATTCACCATGTCGGTGACGTCGAATTCGTAGCGGCGATATGTTCCGGCGACCGCCGTCGAATCAGCGAGACGACGCCCGTTCAGCCAGACATTCGCGCGGTAATTGATCCCGTCGAAGTGGAGAGTAACGCGTTTGCCTCGCATCGATGCCGGAACGCGAAAGGTAGTCCGGTACCACCACGGCACCGCGAATGGACTCGCTGGATCCATCGCCGTGTGCACGAAGTTGGCGCCGATGGCGAACGTCGTCCCCGGTATGTTGCGCATGTTCATGCCGAAGAACGGATCGCCGTACAAACCGTCGTCGACCAGAGTCCCAACCACGGTCGATGGCACCGTTGCACTATACCAGTCGCTCGGGTGATACGCGGTCG
>JBKOVX010000396.1:0-8282 GCA_046724115.1 Gemmatimonadota bacterium
GTTTCTGAAGTTGTTCTGGACGATGCCGAGGTGATCGCGGTGGTAATTGATGTCCGTCGGCAGCAGCAGTGTGTCTCGTCTGCCCATGATGCGCTGCTTGCTCAGATCGGGCGCTCGCCAGTAGACTTCCAGACCCAGCTCGTCCGCCTTCACGATTTTTGGCGGCTCGGGGAACCCCTCTCCAAATTGTGCGAGGAACGTCACATACCCGTGCGCCGTAGCCTTGTAGTCAACGAGCGCGGTGTCGGCGATCTGACTGAGTCTCCGCTCCGTGGCGCGCTGGACGAGCGCGTTCGTGCGCGGATCGTTCCACGTTTGCTGGGCGCCGAGGCCGCCGGTGGCGATCATCAGCGCGAAAGCGTGCGTCGTGAGCCGGAAGGACATGGGAGAAAGTTAGTCGAATGAGCTTCGAGGAATTCAGTCGTCGCGCGTCGACGGCGACGCTCGTCCCGGTGTGGAAGGAGTGCCTGCTCGATACCGACACTCCTGTCACCGCCTTCGCGAAATTGAGACGTGGTCCATTCGCGTTCCTGCTCGAGTCCGCTCCGGCGGGTGGAGAGACGTGGTCGCGCTACAGCTACCTCGGTTCCGAGCCGCGCTCGGCGTGGAGATTCTCGAACGGAGTCGTCGAAGACTGGAACGAGAAACGCGGCTGGCACAACGCGAGAAAGCCGAGCGACCCGCTCGCTGACCTCGCTGCTCTGATCGACGCTGCAAAACCAGCGGCTGTCCCTGAGCTCGGTCAGTTCTGGGGCGGAGTCGTCGGATATTTCAGTTACGATGTGGTGCGACTCATCGAAGAGCTTCCCAATCGACCACGGAATGGTCTGAAGGCGCCAGACGCGATTTTCGTATTCACGCGGTCGCTGGTAATTCTCGACAATCTCCGCAGCAGCGCGCGAGTGGTGATCTCGGTGCCGATACCCAAAGGTGCCGGCGACCCCGAGCTGCGCAAGCTGTACGACGACGCGACGGGCGAGCTGGACTCTATCCTCGCGCGCCTGCGCCAACCGGTGAGTCTGCCGCCGATATCGCCCGATCTCGGCGCGGCGCCAGTCGAGGGTCATTCAAGTTACGAGCGCGCCGATTTCATGGCGCACGTCGACCGGATCAAGGAATACATCCGCGCCGGTGACTGCTTTCAGGCACTACTGTCGCGGCGAATCGACGTCCCATTCGACTTCGACCCGGCGTCGTTGTATCGGGCGTTGCGGGCGATCAATCCGTCGCCGTACATGTACCACCTCGTCCTCGACGACCTCGAGATCGTTGGCAGCTCGCCGGAGCTGCTGGTGAGAGTGTCCGACGGGCGCATCACGCTGCGACCGATCGCGGGGACGCGTCCACGCGGAAAATCCGGGGCAGATGACGAGCGCATCTCCGCGGACTTACTCGCCGACGAGAAGGAGCGCGCCGAGCACGTGATGCTGGTCGACCTCGGGCGGAACGACGTCGGACGCGTGGCGAAGTATGGCACCGTGAAAGTGACCGAGCTGATGAAGGTCGAGAAATACTCGCACGTGCTTCATATCGTCAGCCAGGTCGAAGGCGAGCTCAACGACGGGATGTCGGCGCTCGATGTATTTCGCGCCACCTTCCCCGCCGGAACCATGACCGGCGCTCCAAAGATCCGCGCGATGGAGATCATCGACGAACTGGAGCCGGTCGCGCGCGGTCCGTACGCGGGTGCGATCGGCTACATCAGCGCCGGCGGCTCGCGCATGGACCTGGCCATCACGATTCGGACATGCATTATCTCGAACGGAAGTGCGTCGGTGCAGGCGGGAGCGGGCATCGTCGCCGATTCAGTTCCCGAGCGTGAGTGGGAGGAGACTCGCAGCAAGGCGCAGGCGCTGCTCAGCGCCATCGCGTCGGTAAGAGGCACCAACAACAGGAAATGATGGTCGCCCTCGCGATTCCTTCGTACGAGCGCTTCGAGGTTGGCGGGGCGCGAGTCATCGCTTCGGTGAAATGCTCGGCGAGCGTGCGTGGAGTGCTCGAACGGGAAGGACTGTACGAGTATGCCGCGCGTCAGCCGGATGCGGTGCCGCTCGTCGGCAGAGCACCAGTCTTCGCCGTCAATCTTCCCGGCGAATGCGGAAGAGTGGTGGTGCGACACAACATGCGCGGCGGTTGGATGGCGAAGGTCAGCAAGGATCTTTTCGTGCTCCCGACAAGAGGCTTTCGGGAGCTGGTCGCGTCGCTGAGGTTACGCGCGAGCGGCGTCAGCACGCCCGAGGTCGTTGCCTACGTTTCGTATCCGAAGAATGTCGTCCTCCGCCGGTCGGATGTCGCGACCCGCGAGATCCCCAACGGGCACGACCTGTCTGTGGCGCTCGCGAAGGTCACCGACCACGATCATCGTGTGATGGTGCTCGAAGCGATCGTGAAGCTGCTCAAGGCGCTGACGCAGGCCGGCGCGCACCACCCGGATCTCAACCTCAAGAACGTGTTGCTCACCGCCGGCGAAGGTCCCGGGCTCGACGCGCACGTGCTCGACGTCGATCGGGTGCGATTCAGCTCGCCGGGGTCGCCGCTGGTCGCCAAAGCCAATCTCGATCGCCTGATTCGCTCTCTCAGAAAATGGCATGACCTGCACGAGCTGCCGTACTCCGCCGAAGACGAGGAATTTCTCCGACTGAGGAGCGCCGAGTGAATCCTCCGGAATTGCGCGGTGTTCCGGACAACATCTGCATCGTGATGATGAGCGCCGTCGGCGACACAGTGCACGTCCTGCCCGTGATCAACGCCCTGAAGCGCGCCAATCCGAGGACGAGAATCAGCTGGGTGCTACAGCCCGTGCCAGCCACGCTCGTGCGTGGCCATCGGTCTGTCGACGAGATCATCATCTTCGACCGATCTCGAGGATTGAAAGCCTTTGGCGAGGTGCGCGCGGAGCTGACGAAGCGCCACTTCGACCTGGTGATGAATCTCCAGGTCTATTTCAAAGCGGGGATCGTAACCGCGATGACTCGCGCGCCGGTAAAGCTCGGCTTCGACCGCGCCCGCGCCCGCGACATGAACTGGCTCTTCACCAACCGGAAGATTCCGCCGCATCCGGTTCAGCACGTCCAGGATCAGTACTTCGAGTTTCTGTCCGCGCTCGGCCTTTCGCCCGAGCCCATTGAATGGGATCTCGGTCCCGGGCCGCGGGAGCGCAAATGGCAGCGCAACTTCGTCGCATCGATCGATCGGCCGATTGCGTCGATCGTGATCGCAACGAGCAAGCCCGAGAAAGACTGGTTACCCGAGCGCTGGGCCGAAGTCATCGACTCGCTGACCAGAGACTTCGGTCTGCAGGCGGTTCTCGTTGGCGGCACGTCGGAACGCGAGCTCGCTGCAGAGCGGATCGTGATGGAGCGCGCGAAGCACAAGCCGCGCTCCGAGTTGGGCAGCGGACTGAGAAAACTCGTCTCGATTCTCGACGCGTCGGCGCTCGTGCTGTCGCCGGACACCGGCCCGCTTCACATGAGCGTCGCTCTAAATCAGCCGGTAATAAGCTTGATGGGGTACACGAATCCGAGACGAACGGGGCCGTATCGCCGCTTCCACGATCTGATCATCGACGCGTATGGCGATCCCGGCGAGCATTATCCAATCTCGATGGACAACCGATCCGGAAGAATGACCCGCATCGAGCCGCAGCACGTCCTGGAAAAAGTCCAGCTCTGGAATCAGCGCTATCGCGGAGTGGTCCGCTAATGGCGCCGAGGAAGCCGGGCGGCTCGAGCCCGAGGAAATCTTCTGTCATCAAAGTCCCGATTCGCGACCAGACCTCGGCGGGCGGCGTCGTCTACCGCGGTGAAAAGGGTCACGCCGAGGTCGTCATCGTCTCCGTTGGTCCTCAGCATCGGTGGCAATTGCCGAAAGGGCTCGTCGACAAGGGAGAGAATCCCGAAGTCACCGCAGTGCGCGAGGCGCGGGAGGAGGGCGGGGTCTCCAGCGAGATCGTTCAGCACATCGAGACGATCGAGTACTGGTACGCCGGTCTGGATAACGGTATCCGGGTGCGCTTCCACAAGCGCGTCCACTTCTATCTGATGAAGTACCTGTCTGGCGACACGAAAGATCACGACTGGGAAGTGAACGAGGCGCGCTGGGTTCCAGTCGAGGATGCCGCCAGTCAACTCGCCTTCGACAACGAGCGACGGGTGATGGACCGCGCTCGGGAGCTAATCGGTTAGCATCAGCGGTTCGCCGAATCGGTACCTGACGCCAAGATCGCGCATCAACGAAGTCAATCGTGCCAGCGGCAATCCCATCACGGCGAAATAATCGCCCTCGATGCACTCGACTATAGTCGCCCCGTAACCCTGAATCCCGTAGGCGCCGGCCTTGTCCATCGGCTCGCCGGTGGCGACGTAGGCTTTGATCTCGTCGTCGTGCAAACGACGGAATCTCACCTGCACTTCTTCGATCGCGGAGCGCAGCTTCTTCCCCCGCGCCACCGCCACCGCAGTGATGACGGTGTGCTCGCGTCCGCTCAGCTGGGAAAGCATGTGAATCGCCTCGGCTTCGTCGCTCGGCTTGCCGAGGACTTTGCGATTGATCACGACGACGGTGTCGGCGCCGATGGTGATCAGATCCGGATCACGCGTCGCAATTTTCGTAGCCTTCTCTCGCGCCAATCTCTCGGCATGGCGTCGGGGCACTTCCCGGGCACGCATCGTCTCGTCGATGTTCGCCGGCCGAACTTCGTGTGCGATACCAATCAGGTCGAGCAGCTGCCGGCGCCGCGGCGATGACGAGGCAAGAACGACGCGACAGCTGGTCATCGCTCGAGCCAGAGCGTGACTGGTCCGTCGTTCACAAGCTCGACGTCCATCATCGCGCCGAACTCCCCGCTCTCGACCTGGAGACCCTTGCCGCGCAACGCGGCGAGAAAGCGCTCGTAAAGCGGAATCGCTTCTTCCGGTCTCGCGGCATCGATGAAGCTTGGTCGCTTCCCCTTCTCGGCGTTGCCGTAGAGGGTGAACTGGGAGACGACGAGCACGGCGCCGCCGACGTCGGCGAGGCCGAGATTCATCTTCCCTTCCGCGTCGCCAAAGAGTCGCAGGCCCGAGGTCTTCTCCGCCATCCAGTCGACTTTCTCCGGAGTGTCGCCGTGCGTGAAACCAACGAGCAGGAGAAAACCCTTCCCGATGCCGCCAACGCTCCGACCTTCGATGCGGACTTCAGCCCGCGAAACCCGCTGGAGCAGGATTCTCAGTGCTATTCCACCGTCACGGACTTGGCGAGGTTGCGCGGCTGATCGACATTGGTGCCGCGCTTGACGGCGATGTAGTACGCGAGCAGCTGCAGCGGGACGGATGCCAGCACCGGCGTCAGCATGTCCTTCGTCTCCGGAATGCGGAACTCGTAATCGAGCTTCCCTTCCAGAGCATCCTCGTCACGCGTGGTGATCGCGATGACGCGTCCACCGCGTGCTTTCACTTCCTGCACGTTGGACACGACCTTGTCGAAGACGGAGTCGTGAGGCGCGATGAAAAGCACCGGCATGTTGTCGTCGATCAGCGCGATCGGGCCGTGCTTCATCTCTGCCGCCGGATAACCCTCGGCGTGGATGTAGCTGATCTCCTTGAGCTTCAGCGCGCCCTCGAGAGCGGTCGGGAAGCTGTAGCCGCGACCGAGATACAGGAAGTTCTGCGCGTTCTTGAATTCTTCGGCGATCTTCTCGACCTCGGGCGCGCGATCGAGGATGTTCTGGATCTTCGCCGGCAGCGCCTGCATCTCCTCGATGATCGCCTTGCCGTCGACCATCGATAGAGTCCGTAACCTCGCCAGCTTAAGGGTGAACAGAAGCAGCGCGATGACCTGGCTGGTAAAGGCCTTCGTCGACGCGACACCGATCTCGGGACCGGCGTGGACGTAAATGCCGCCGTCACTCTCACGCGCGATTGTGGATCCGACGACGTTGACGATTCCGTACGTGCGAGCACCGCGCGCCTTCGCCTCGCGCATCGCGGCGAGCGTGTCCGCCGTTTCGCCGGATTGCGAGATGACGATGCAAAGTGTTTTGTCGGTGACGATTGGATTCCGATAACGGAGTTCCGACGCGTACTCGACTTCAACAGGCACGCGCGCCAGGCTCTCGAGCATGTGCTCACCTATGAGCGCCGAATGCCAGCTGGTGCCGCACGCCGTGATGAGGATGTTGTCGAAGCGAAGCAGCTCCTCGTCGGTCATGTTGAGGCCACCGAGCTTCGACGTACCCTGATCCGGTAGCAGGCGGCCGCGCATGCAGTTCTCGACCGTCGCCGGCTGCTCGAAGATCTCCTTGAGCATGAAGTGGTCGAACCCGCCGCGCTCGATCTGGTCGAGATCCCAATCGATCTTGCTCACCCGGCGCTCGAGCTCCTGAGCGCGCTGATTGAGCACGGTATAGCCGTCCCGGGTCAGCACCGCGACGTCACCGTCATCGAGGTAAACGACTTCGCGGGTGTGGGCGAGAATCGCCGACACATCGCTGGCGACGTAGTACTCGCCATCGCCGAGTCCAATCAGAAGCGGACTGCCCTTTCTGGCGGCGACGATCTTGTTGCGATCCTTGCTGGAGACGACGGCAATGCCATAGGTCCCCTCGATCTGCCACAGGGCTTCGATGACGGCGTCCTCGAGATTTCCGTCGAATGCTTCTTCGATGAGATGGGCAATGACTTCGGTGTCGGTCTCGGATACAAATCGATGTCCGCGGGCCTGAAGTCCCTGCTTCAGCGTTCCCGAGTTCTCGATGATGCCGTTGTGCACGACTGCGATATCGCCCTTGCAGTCGACGTGGGGGTGTGCGTTGCACTCGTTGGGAACGCCGTGCGTCGCCCAGCGGGTGTGCCCGATCCCCATGTCACCCTCGACGGGACTGGCCGCCAGTGCGCGCTCCAGCTGAGAGATCTTCCCCGCCGCCTTGCGCGTCTCGACTCCCGAGCCATTCATGACCGCTACGCCCGCGGAATCATAGCCGCGGTACTCCATGCGCTTGAGGCCCTCGAGAAGGAGGGGCGTCGCGCCGCGCATGCCGATGTATCCGATAATTCCACACATAAGAACTTTTGGTTGACTGTCTTTACCGAGCCAGCGCCTCGACCGGTTTCCGGAAGTCGCGGACCAGCTTTTCTGCTTCCTCCGCGTTCGGCGCTTCCGCTATTACTCGCACGATTGGTTCCGTTCCAGAAGGCCGCACGTGTACCCACCGGTCGGGCCAGGTTAACCGCAGTCCGTCCTGCATATCCGCCTCGGCGTCGGGAAACGCGCGCTTTAGAGCCTCGTAAACGGTGTCCAACGGGGCGCTGGGGCGGTCCAGCTTGTCCTTAACGATAATGTATCGGGGGTAAGCCGCGGCGATCTTGGAGAGCGGCTTCCCCTCCTCCAGCAGCAACTGTAGCATGAGCGCCGCACCCACTGGCGCGTCCCTGCCGAGGTGGAGTTCTGAAAGGATTACGCCGCCATTCCCCTCCCCGCCGATGGGCGCTTTCTCAGCGCGCATCCTGACGGCGACGTTCACCTCTCCGACCGGGGCGCGGATGACGCGAGTCCCCGCTTCGGCGGCCACGTCATCCACGATCCTGCTGGTGGAGAGGTTGGTGACGACAACGCCCTTCCGATGTTTGAGGACTTCCTTTGCGGCGAGGGCAAGGGTGTAATCCTCTCCGATTGCGACGCCTTCGTCGGAGACGAGTGCGAGCCGGTCGACATCTGGATCCACCGCCATGCCGATGTCGCAATGGGAATCCTGCACGAGTTTCTGGAGCTCACCGAGATTTTCGGCGACCGGCTCGGGCGGCCTGGGAAAGCGACCGTCGGGCTCCATGTTGATCGTGGCAAGCTTGCAGCCGAGCAGCTCGAGGAGGATCGGCATGAAGCTGCCGCCGGCGCCACGCACGCAGTCGAGTCCGACGCGAAAGCCCTTCTTGCGGATTCCTTCGACGTCGAGGAACGGGAGGGCGAGGATCTTCTCGATGTGTTCGCGGGCGGCGTCCTTGTCCTGACTGATCGTTCCAAGCTTGTCCCACGTCGCGCGCGGAATGTTTCCGTCGACGACCTTCCGCATCTCCGCGCCCTCGGCGCCGTCGAGGAAAAGTCCCGAAGGTCCGATGAACTTGAGAGCGTTCCACTCGATTGGATTATGACTGGCGGTAATGGCGAGTCCGCCCGCCGCATGGTGATGCTCGACAGCGAGCTGCACGGTCGGCGTCGGCACCATTCCGACGTCGAGCACGTCACAGCCAACCGACTGTAGCGCCGCCTGGACGACAGCCTGGAACATCGGGCCCGAGACGCGACTGTCG
>JBKOVX010000038.1:0-3588 GCA_046724115.1 Gemmatimonadota bacterium
TCAACTCCACCGCCCCCCCCCGAGATCTACACCCGCTTAGCTTCGTCGGCAGCGTCAGATGTGTATAAGAGACAGGTGTCGAGGAGCCAGGGCACTTCGGTCTCGCCGTACAGGATTATACCCACTCGACGGCTCCCAACCGGCGCTACGCCGACCTCGTCACGCAGAGAATACTGAAGGCGGTGCTGGCGAGCGGGCCGCCGCCTTACTCCGACGACCAGCTCTCGGAAATTGCGCGCAATTGTACGGTCAAGGAGGACGCGGCACGCAAAGTCGAGCGAGAGGTACGGAAGATCGCGGCGGCGATTCTGTTCAGCAATCGCATCGGACAGCGCTTCAAGGCGATCGTTACAGGCAACAAGCCAACGGGGACTTATGTGCGCGTCGTAGACCCGCCGGTGGAAGGGCGATTGGTGCGAGGCGAGAACGGCGTCGACGTTGGCGACGAGATCGAGGCGGAGCTGCTCTCGACAAATCCCAAGAAGGGGTTCATAGATTTCGGGCGCGTTGGAGAAACTCCGACGCCGAATCCGGCCGGCAAGAACAGGAGATGAGGAACACCGAATGACCGACAAGCTTCCTTCACGCGACGATACGCTCGCGTTGATGCACGAGTACACCTCGAGCGACTCGCTCCGCAAGCACATGCTCGCCGTGGAGGGAGCGATGCGCGCCTACGCGCGGAAATTCGGCGAGGACGAAGAGCGGTGGGGACTCGCGGGGCTCATTCACGACTTCGATTACGAGCGCTTCCCCAACAGCGCCCACTCGCCGACTGAGGAGCATCCGTCGGAGGGCGTGCGCGTTCTGCGCTCCAGGGGTTTTCCCGAAGACATCCTCGAGGCGATTCTCGGGCACGCGCAATACACCAACACGCCGCGGGTGTCGAAGATGGCGAAGACGCTGTTCGCGGTCGACGAGCTGACGGGACTGATCACCGCCACCGCGCTGGTGCGTCCGACCAAGAGCGTGCACGAGGTCGACGCGCGGTCCGTCCGCAAGAAGATGAAGGACAAGGCGTTCGCGCGCGGTGTGAACCGCGACGACGTCATCAACGGCGCGCAGGAGCTCGGCGTCGAGCTCGATGACCACATTTCATTCGTGATCGAGTCGATGCAGGCACGCTCGGCAGATCTCGGTCTATCCGGATCCTAGGGCTTCGTTCAGGGTGCCAGCTACGCATCTTGGTTTGGGTCGAGGCGCGGTATCCTCTACGGCGGCTAGCTCGCTTACACGCTGCGAGCCTCGCTTTCTCCGCGTGGAGTGTTGGCTCCGTGTAGAATCGCGAGTCTCTTGCTACGCGAGACGCCGCCTACGAGGACACCGCGCCTCTCCCACATAGATCCGTAACTGCAGCGGCGCGAAGCGCCGCGGAGTGTTTTCCGGATGGCTGCCGCGTGCGCCCAATCGCGCGTTTGGAACGCATCGCGGGCTCCTGACCTGAAGGCTCGGCCCAAGCAAGCCGCGCCCAAGGTGATGCTCAATCGCGGCGCGATGGATACTCGCGCGCAGGACACGATGCGGACAGGGAAGGCGGGCGAGTGTCCTCGCAGCGATGACCATCGAGCGAATCGGATCGCGATAAACGAGTACTACCCGATTGGTTGGGATCGATGTCGTGACTCAAGCCGCGGTACTCGCGAGATCTCAGAGCGAAGAGGACACTCGCCCGACTAACCGGCGCGGAGATCTAGCGGCCCGCGGCTACTCCATTGCGAAGACGCGGTTGAAGATCACGTCGAAGGCGAAGGTCTTGGGGCGAGTCTTCTGCTCCATGATGTCGGCGATGCGCTCGAGACGCGCGGGGATCCCCATGATCTTCTCCTGCGCCTTCCTCCCGAGATCGTTCAAGCCGTCGAGCGACTCGACCGACCAGAACTTGATCAGCTCCTCGACGATCTTCAGATAATCGCGCGGACCATAAATGCCCGCCCGTCTAACCACGTCGGCCAGCTCGCGGAAGTGCGGCATGTTGACGCCGGGCATGTCGATGGCCGGCATTATCTTCGCCGCAGCCACTAGACCTTGGTTGGGGTCCCGCTCCAGGACGGCCTTGAACACACTCCGATAGAAGGTGTAGTGCCGCGCCTCCTCCTTCGCCACGTTCTGCAAGACGGTGCCGATCGTTGGCTCGTACTGTGACGCGAACTTCCCGGTGTTGGCATGCGAGACCTGGGTCGCCCTCTCCTGAAGCGATGTGTAGACGAACACCCGGTACGGATCGCGATCCCACTCCGGCTCGAACCCCGCCTTGATGTACTCGAACTGCATCTTCTCGATCACCACTGGATCAAAGACGCCAGCGTCTCTGGTATAATCGTGCAGAATGGCGCCGTGACGATCCTCCTCCGCCGTCCAGAGGTTGTTCCACTTCGCCCAGATGCTGTCGGTGCCGAGGTACACCGCAAGGAGCCGGTGAAAATGCGGAAGGCCTTCCTCGGTAAGAAGATTCAGCGCCAAGGCCACACGCGCCGGATCGCTGATCCCGCGAGCCCGCTCTCGCAATGATCGCAGATGATGATCGGGATCTTCGCCCGGCGGCGGTTCGAGGAGCTCCGCGGGGAACCAGAGTACGCGCTTTGCCTCGTGGGCGGCCATGAGCTCCGACACCACTGGCTCGAGATCGGCGAGCACCTCGATCTTCGAGAGCGTTTCTTCTTCGACTGGATTCACTCGCGACCTCGAACGGGATTACGACGCGCGGAATGTGAAACTTATGCAAAGGCGCTGCCGCGCGCAGCAGGGAGAGCCCCTAACCCGTGCCTCCGGGCCGCTAAACGCACGGTTCCCGGCCCGCGGCCAGAGTCACACAAGTGCGAGCAGAGGAGAAATCCACATCGGGGGCGAGTCTTGCGCGGGCGCCGGCCTCGCCCGGAAATTGCGGCCTGACGCTTGCGCACCAGAACCTTTGCTATCACGCGGCCGATTCACCCGCTCTCGTGGTGTCTCTCCAGCAGCCGCGTCTCTAATCAACTGAAAATTGCGGCGGGAGATCGATAATGGCAGACGAGCGTAACAACCAAGGGGAAAGAATGGACGAGCGGAGCGGACGCAGCACCGGAGTCGGCGCTGGAAGCAGTGGGTCGAGCGGAACGATCAGCAACACGAGAAATGACGACGGAGCGGAGAATCGCACGACTGGTACTGTAAGTCGCAAAACTCCGCGTGGATTCGCGGCGATGGATCCCCAGGCGCAGCGCGCGATCGCGGCGAAAGGCGGACGCGCCGCGCATCAGAAAGGAACTGCACACGAGTTCACGAGCGAAGAAGCAAGAATCGCCGGCCGCAAAGGTGGCGAAGCGTCACGCGGCGGACGTCGATCTAGCGTCTCGAGCGACGGCGCGAGCTGATCGAGGTACAGCCGGGACGAAGCCGAACGGGGCGCGGAGCGATCCGCGCCCCGTCGTTTTTGTCCGCCCAATCCTGCCTCGGCGCAGCCCGACCCGAGGTCGTCAAAAGGCCCCGGAGTTGCATATCTCACGTCCAGTAGACGAAAGCCGCACGCGTCTTCCTCCCCGCAGCAGATGATGGACCCCCGTCAACAATCGACCACCGCCGACTCGCGCGATTTTCCACGCCGGGCACGCC
>JBKOVX010000096.1:0-3839 GCA_046724115.1 Gemmatimonadota bacterium
AGTCAGTCCCGCCCACGGATCGATAGGATACCAACATACCTGTTGGCCCAAAAACGGACAATCCTGAACATGGGAAGAAAAGAAACGGGGCGCAGCGCCAGATCTCGCCAGACCCCGCCTCCCCCCGTTTGCCACAACCCAACTTCTACTTACAGCCGTCCACCTTGTGTGTATCCAGGTGCAGCACGCAGCTGTAATCACCGAGTGAGATCGGCACATCCGCTGTTCCATTGAAAGTCACAACTACGCGCTTGTGGACCTCGGTGGTCTCGAGCTGTTCGCCCGTCACCACCACTTTGTAATCGACGACTCTGATCGCGACACCCGAAAGTGGATACGGGTGCTCCGCGCGCTGGTCGACGAACGTCACTGCCTTGAGCGAGTCCACCGATGAACCGGTGTACTTCCGCGTCGACAGATTTTCCTTCCGCGAATTCGTGTCGGCGCTGCTTCCGAATCCATTGTAGATGCGATTCGGTCCGAGGAACCCGCTCTCGACGACATCGCGCAGCGAGTGGCTGACGCTCGAGGAATTGTCGTTCGCTTCGCTGGCGTCCTTCTTCACCAGAAAGTGAATCGCCTCGGTGACGCCTGTCACAAACTTCTCCATTGGCTTGCCCGACGCGTCGAGGAACTGATATGACTTCACGACTGACTGTCCTTCCCCCGACTTGACGCAACTATAGATAAGCGCCGCGGAGTTGAAGCTGCAGGACTCACCGCTCGGCGCCGGGGCGGGAGTTGGCTGCGGCTCGCCCGATGGTGGATTCGATGCAGGCGGTTTTGGCTCCGTTGACGGCGGGGTTGAATCAGGCTGCTCCTGCTTCACGCAGATGTACAGCTTCTTCTCTTCCGAGTACGTGCACTGCAGGTGGTCTCCGGGACCTGGCTGGCGCACGCAAAGAAAAACCCCCGGCTGATTGCCCTCGGTACAATTGGGCTGTTCTGACGGAGGATTGGATGCTGCTGAATCGGCCCCACTGCTTGTGGCTGGCGGATTGGACGGTGACGAAGCCGGCGCGTCATCTCCAAACGCGCCCGACGACGGCGCGAACACCGCAAAGGATCCGACTGCCGCTGCTTCGTTGGCGATCAGTGTCTCGAGATCGCCGGCGATCGCATTTCCTGCGGATGCCGCAATGTCGGATCTGATCGCCGAGCCAAGCGGGCCGCTCGAGGCATCGAGTTGCGATGGCGCGCCCGGCCCCGCCGGATTATCACTGCTGCAGGCGATCGCCAGGATCAGGACGCCTGCAAAGGTTACGAAACTGAATGAACTACTGGGCATATGTGCTCCGGGACTGCTGATTGACGGTTGAATTCGCGTGTCTTGAGACGCGCTGACTCAGTCCGTCAAGGCAGGCCCGGGGCCAAAGCTCAGCCGTATCGCTAACTTATTACCAGTTAACGCGTTATCGGAGCGCCCTCCTTAGCGCCGGCCCGTGCGGGGCGCGGGATTCTGCAAGGTGTCTGGCAAAACGCCACCGACCGCCGACCCCTCCCTCCCGTTTTCGCGCCCTCCTTCGCGCGGCTCCGGTTGCGAAGGTTGGAGCATCCCGCTGTTCGAAACGAGCTGCGCGGCAAGTACAGTCTGAATGACGCTGGTGATGTTGTTGGTCACCGAATCGGCCGCGCCGCCACCACTATTGTCGCCTGATATCGTCACCAGCCTCGCTTTGGCCAATGCATCGGCGATGACGGGCGCGATGTCAGGAATCATTTCGATCTGGCGATAACGGAAATACGCCTCCCCTCCCGCCTTGATCGCTTCGTTCACTTTCTGAATGCTCTCCGCCTGCGCTTGCGCGACGGTGGTGATGCGAATTGCCTCGGCCCGTGCGCGCGCTTCAGCGTCGATGCGAAGCTTCTCCGCATCCGCCTTGGCCTGGGCGATCTGTGTGGCGTCGAGCTCGGCCACTCTCTGAACGCCGAGCGCCGTTTGCTTCTTCGCTTCCGCCTCGGCGATCAGTGCAGCGTTGGCGGCCTTGGTCTGTTCGAGCTCGCGCTGCTTGTCAGAGATGACGCGCTCCGCTTCCAGCTGCGCATCTTTGGCGCGACGCGCCTGCTGCGCAGTCACGATGTCGGCGTTGGCTTGCGCCTCCGCCGCGGATTGCCTGCGCCGCGATTCGGCGACCTCGGACTGCACGACTTTGATATTGAGCGAATTGAAGGTGAGGCCGAGATCGGTGAGCTCTCTCGAGCAAGCCTTACGAATGATCACCGCCAGAGGATCGTCCTCATCCTCCATTCCCTGGAGTGCGACCTCGGCGCCTCGCGTCATCGCCGTTGGCTCGTCGGCGAGCTGGAGCTCGGTCCGCTGACTCGCCCCCGCGCCAAGCTGCGGCCGGGAGCTCGAGACAAGCTGCGGCGGAGGAGGAGCGCTACGCGCCGAGAATAGCTGGTCGTGGGTGAGCAGGTTGATCGCTCTGCGCGCGGAGCTGGAGAGCAGGTCGATCAGAATATTCTCCTGATCCCCGGCATCCTTCGAGAAGAACCTGTTCGCCGCGGTCTTGATCATCGTGTCGGTGTCGCCGACAGAAACGATGGCGCTCGCCAGAATGCGAACCTTGATAGGCTGCGGAGTGCCGTTGCGATCGAGATCCGCTGTCTGGTCGGTGATGTCGAGATCGACATTGATCGCCTTGCTCGAGAGCGTCGTGCCCGTCGTAAGAAGCGGAACTTCCTTCGACTTGCCGGGCCCGCGATAGATGATGGTGCTGCCCTGCAGCCAGCTCACCATGCGAATGGTGCCCGCTTCGACGTTTCGCAGGAACGACGAGACGATGAGTGGGATTACTCCGAGCACGCCAACGAGGACGGCGGCGACGATAATAAGTGTTTGGGTCATCTGAATATTCCTTGGGGGAGCGGCCGGCTATATGTGAAATCAGCTCTCGCCGAGGCCAATGCGAGAGACTGTGCACCGATTACGAACAGCATCTACGTCTTCGACTCTGACTGTATCTCCGGCGCGAACGCGAACGCCGTTCTTTCGTTCGTCCGGCGTCAGCGTTCCGAGAATCTGCACTACTTCACCTCCCAGTTCGAGAGAAATCAATCCATTGCCAGTGGAATCAAATCCCGTCACGGCGCGCGCTTCCGACATGATCGCGGACTCGAGTGTCTGCGCCGGCTGCGATTCGAAGCGGAACAAGGAATTGAAGATCGGGCGCACAACCAGCGCCTCGAACATTACGCCGCCAACAACGGCGATCGGCAGCGCGAGCACAGGTCCGACGAGCCTTTCGGATATGAGACCTGTCGCACCAAACCCGACGAGGAAGTTGAACAGCACCCTTGGCGAGAGCCACGACCAGAGGTGCGTCTTCCATCCGTCGGCATGGACGTGGTGCCCGTGCGCGACTGCGTGGGGATGGCCAACTGAGTGAGAGTGGCCGACCGCGTGTCCGCTGCCGATCGCGTGGGGTTGGCCGGCGACGCCGTGCAGTTCGTGGCCCGCCGTATCGTGACCCGGATGGCCTCCACTGTGGCTACTGGTGAATCCCAGGAGCGCCATCGCAGCCATGCCGGCGGCGCCGAGAACCACACAGAATATGTAGAGGTCCATCTTTCAACTCACGGAAGTCAGAGGGCACTCTTCAGCGAAGCGCTGATCCAGGAATCCCCTGACGAGAACTCGTACGAGGATTCTGTAGCACCCGTTTCTGCTGCGCAATTGAACAGCTAGTTGGGTGTCAAAATTGACACCCAAGGCCGTGAAAAGCATTGGCACGATTTCGCGAACGCCGACGGTAGTTGCAAACTGTCGTTACACGTGTTCCGGAGGGGATTCTCGCGCTACTATAGTGGTATGCTGTTCAGTCGATCGGCTGTCCTCG
>JBKOVX010000151.1:0-4706 GCA_046724115.1 Gemmatimonadota bacterium
GCGCTCGCAACGCCGGCGCAAGAGTCGAGGAGGGGATGCACGTCACCGATCTTGTCCGCAACGGATCGTCGCGCGTGAGCGGGGTCAACGTAATCGCACCGGACGGCTCGGCGCGCTCTCTCTACTCGCGGTTCGTGGTAGGTGCCGATGGCCTTCGCTCGGTGATCGGCCGACGACTCGGCCTCGTCAGAACCAGTCGCATCTGGCCACGGCGCATCGCGCTCGTCGCGTACTACCGGAGGGTTCAGGGTGTGACCGACATGGGCGAGATGCACGTCGACTACGATGGGTACTTCGGCATCGTCGATGTCGGTGATGGCCTGATGAACGTCGCGGTAGTCATACCGATGTCTCGCGCGAAGCAGATCGGTGAGGACAAGGCTGCGTTCTTCGAGCAGTGGATCCAATCTCGCCCGCACCTGGCCGAGCGGTTCGTCGGCGCCGAAAGAATCACTCCGGTTCGGGCGACGGGTCCGTTTGCCACCGCCGCGCGTCGCGCCTGGGCGCCGGGCGCCGCGCTGGTTGGAGACGCCGCGGATTTCTTCGACCCTTTCACGGGAGAGGGCATTTACGCCGCGCTACGCGGTGGGGAGTTGCTCGCGCCGCATCTGCACGAAGGGCTCGATCGGTCGCCAGACGACGAGGCCGAGATTCTCTCGGGGTATGACGCGGCGCGCAAACGCGAGTTTGGCGGCAAATGGAAACTCGAGCGCATCGTCGGAATGGCCATCGCGCATCCATATTTCATGAACAACGCAGCGAAGGTGCTCTCGCGCCGCAAGGACATGGCGGACTTGATCGTCGGCGTCGCCGGAGATTTCATCCCGCCGCGGGTCGTTCTTACACCACGATTTCTGTTCAGCCTATTCATATCGCCGGCATTTACAAATTGAGCGTCAGCCCCGTCAGCCCCGACGAGTTTCGCGCCGTGCTTGGCAGGTTTCCTTCCGGAGTCACGGTGGTGACGACGAAGGCCGCCGACGGATCGGACCAGGGAATGACCGTCAGCGCGTTCAGCTCGGTGAGCCTCGAGCCGCCTCTCGTTCTGATCTGTATCGAGAAGACCGCCTCCGTGTACGATTCATTGACCAGCTCGCAGGGTTTCGTGGTCAATGTTCTGTCGGCAAAGCAGGAGCAAATCGCACGGCGGTTCGCGATCGTCGAAATCGACCGCTTCGAGGGCGTCGGCTTTACGCGGTCCTCGCGCGGCTACGCAATTCTCGACGATGTGCTGGCTGTGATCGAGTGCGACCGCGTCTCGATGTTCGAAGCCGGCGATCACACCATTATCGTCGGCCAGGTCGAGGCGACGCGAGCAGAAACGGGAACACCGCTGCTCTATTATCGCGGCGGGTACGCGCAGCTGGAGCACTGACGTGCTCGACCTGCTGACTCCGCGGCGACGCCAGGGCGTCGAGATACTCGATTCTCCCGACGTCGATCCGGCGATCGTCACTCGCTCGCTCGCCGATGTCGCGCGCGCCAACGCGTTATTCGGCGGGGTCAGCTCCGCGATCGACGAGATCAAGGACGTGCTGAAAGAGATGAAATCGAGCGGCACATTGCTCGACGTTGGAACGGGGCTTGGGGACATCCCCTGTCGCGCCCGCGACATCGCGCGAAAGAACGGCGTCGAGCTGACTACGATCGGCCTGGACGCGGCATGCGAGCTGGCAACCGCGAGCAGCTCGGCGGTGAGTTTTGCGGTCTGTGGCGACGCGCTGCGATTGCCATTCGCCGACAGCAGCATCGATATCGTCATGTGCTCGCAGGTGCTGCATCACTTTAGCGGACTCGAGGCGGTGAAGCTGCTGCGCGAGATGAATCGCGTCGCCCGTGTGCGTGTGATCGTCAGCGATCTCCGACGCAGCTGGATTGCGGCGGCGGGACTTTGGCTGGTCTCGTTTCCCCTTCGATTTCATGCCGTTAGCCGCCACGATGGCGTCGTCTCCGTGATGCGGGGGTTCACGCCGGGTGAGTTGGTCGATACAGTGCACCAAGCGGTTGCGCGCAAGCCGCGGGCACGGCGTCGCCGGGGTTTTCGCATCACGACGAGTTGGAGCCCGGTGCACTAGGATGACGGCAAGCGCGCGTCCGATCGATCTCGGGCCGATGCCGACCGGACGCCCGATGGTAACTGTCGACGAGCAGCTCGTCCGAGCTCCGATCTCGACGATTTTCGAACTGGCGAAGAGGGTGGAACGTTGGCCGGAGCATCTGTCCCATTATCGGTACGTGCGATTCCGCGAGCAGCGGCCGGATGGCGGTGGAGTCGTGGAAATGTCCGCTTACAGACCGTTCGACGTGGCGGTCCCCGCACTAAGGTTCAATTGGCCAACCTGGTGGTTATCGGAGATGATGGTGAATACAACAGCTCCATGCATCCGCTTTCGCCACGTCAGTGGGATCACGACAGGAATGGACGTCGAGTGGGCCTTTACTCCAGTGCCGAGCGGAACCCACGTACGAATCCTGCACGTATGGGATGGACCACGGATTCCGGTATTGGGCACCTGGGCAGCAACACATTTGATCGGTCCGGTGTTCGTGCATGGGATCGCGTCGCGCACGTTGGCGGGACTTGCGGTGGTGGCAGAGAGGGGCGCGGGATGAGGGGCGAGGGGCGAGGGAAAACGGCAGTAATCCGAGGTAAACGGTGAGCAAGCGCAGAGTTGTCATAACAGGAATCGGGCCGATCACTCCGATCGGCACCACCCGTGATGGGTTCTGGACGGGGCTTCAGCAACAGCGTTCGGCGGTGCGATCGATCAGTCGGTTCGACCCTTCGCAGTTTCGGAGTCACAACGCGGCCGAGATAAACGACTTCGTTCCAACCGACCATCTCGAGCAGAAGCGTGCGAAACGCTTTGATCGGTTCGCGCAATTCTCGGTGGTCGCGGCGCGGATGGCCCTCGACGACGCGGATCTCGATTTATCAAAGGAAGACAGAGAGCGCGTCGGCGCAAACATGGGCACGGCCCTCGGCGGCGTGGCATACGCCGAACATCAGCTCGCGGTCTACCTGACGCAGGGTCTCCGCGCTGTAGATGCATCACTCGCGCTTACAGTCTTCGGCGGCGCCGCCAGCTGTAACATCGCCATCGAGCTCGGCGCGATGGGGCCCAACTCCACCAACGCGATGAGCTGCGCGTCAGGCACGATCGCGATCGGTGATGCGTTCCGCCAGATCCGCGATGGCTATGCCGACGTGATGATTGCCGGCGGAGCCGAGGCGCCGTTGTCTCCCCTCACGTTCGGAGCATTTGCACTGATCCGGGCGATGTCGACCCGCAATGAGGAGCCGGAGAAAGCCTCGCGTCCGTTCGACAAGGACCGCGATGGATTCGTCATGGGCGAAGGCGCGGCAGTCCTCATCCTCGAGGAATACGAGCGCGCCAAATCGCGAGGCGCGCCTATCTACGGCGAAGTCGTCGGCTACGGAATCACCAACGATGCGCACCACATGACAGCACCCCGGCCCGACGGTTCACAGGCCGCGAGGGCAATGAGACTGGCGCTGCAGGATGCGAACGTCTCTTCCGACGAGATCGACTACGTCAACACGCACGGCAGCTCGACCCCGCTCAATGACAGCACCGAGACGGTAGCGATCAAGCAAGTGCTCGGTGACCGTGCCTACAGAATTCCAATGAGCGGAACGAAGGGCTACTACGGCCACGCACTCGGCGCGTCGGGCGCAATCGAGACGGCCATCTGCGCGCTGGCGATGGAGCGTGAATGGCTGCCGCCGACCGTGAACCTTCAGGTTGCGGACAAGGCCTGCGATCTTAACTTTCTGCCGAGAACCGGGCGGAAGGAGCGGGTCGAGCACATCCTCACCAATTCCTTCGGCTTCGGCGGAATCAACGCCGCGCTGGTACTGCGCCGAGTGACTTAGAACTCAGCGGCGCCGCGGCCCTCATCATTCACTACGGGCGGGCATCGATCGATGCGAGACGCGTGGCGCCACTTCGCAGCGGAATTCATCGGAACTTTCGCTCTCGTTTTTGTGGGGAGCGGCGCAATCATGACCGCCAAGGCATCGCAGAGTTCGGCGGGGCTGGTCGAGGTCGCGCTCGCGCACGGGCTCATTCTGGCGGTGATGGTGAGTGCGCTGATGCGAATCTCTGGTCACTTCAATCCGGCGGTCACGCTCGGGTTTCTCGTGACGCAGCGCATCGAGGCGATCATGGCCGCGCTGTACATCGTTGCACAGGTCCTCGGCGCGGTGATAGCGGGCTACGCACTCAAGGCGACGTTTCCCGAAGCAGTCTTCGTCGCAACTCGCGGCGGCGGACAGACGATTGCCCTCGACATTACGGGTGTACAGGCCTTTGTGCTCGAGGCGATCGCGACGTTCTTCCTGGTGTTCGTCGTTTTTGGAACGGCGGTCGATTTGCGCGGCCCCAAGATCGGCGGCCTCGCCATCGGACTCACCATTGCGGCGGACATTCTGGCGATCGGCCCGATGACGGGCGCGTCGATGAATCCGGCGCGGTCCTTCGGGCCGGCGGTCGCGAGCGGTGTGTACGAAGCCCAGCTGCTTTACTGGTTCGCGCCGATCACAGGCGGGCTCATCGCCGCGTTGCTCTACGAATATCTCTTCATGAGAAGAGGGCGGGAGCCTGTAGATCACGGGGAGTTGAAACCTTAGTCAACTGCAACCTACGACTACCGGCTAGGGGCTGTGGGCGGAGCGGCAAGGG
>JBKOVX010000178.1:0-3524 GCA_046724115.1 Gemmatimonadota bacterium
GTCATGGCTTGTGCACGCGCGCCAAAAAACGTCGCCGACACGAGCAAGGCTGCGGCGGCCGCGTCTGATACCGCGACAGTCTACGACGAGGAATGGAATACTCCGCTGCCACTCGGAGTCGCCTCGGACGCTGAGGCGTTCCGCGCTCGAATCGCTGCGCTGAAATTTGCGGGATCGCGCGGTCCACAACGCGTTCGCCGGCGAGCGGGGAAATTGTGCAGCGGCTGCTCCGTTGACGTAGCGGTCCAGCCGATCGCCGCCACGCGTAACATCGATCCGGACAGTTTGTGGCCCAATCCTCCGCGGGCGGTGGCCCTTCTGCAAAACCAGGACAAGAGTCATAAGGAAGCGTACTACGGTTTGAAGCCGAAGGTTGACGCTAATTACTACCTGTGGGTGGACAGCGCGAATCGAAAAACGAGACTAACGATCCTCGAAGTCCCGACAGGGTCGGGTCGGGTGCGCGGTGGGCGATGGAAGTACCTGACCGTCTGTCACCACTATTCGCACAAGGACAGCTTCGGCTCCGACTACGGCGACGCAGATTTCGTTGAGAACCGACCCGAGGGCGACTGCGAGGGGTACGCCGCCGCAGTCAAGAAAGCGACCATGACTCCACTTTTCTCGGTTTCTATGATCACGCGAATTCTGATGCGTCCGCTTCAGCTGACAACCTGGACATTGGCAAGAAGTGGTGGGTGGATCGACTGCAACTCAGGATGCTGCTGGTAAAATATTTCGACGACCTGACGCAGAGTTGACCGAGACGGTTTGTCTGATAGCGAATCCCGTCGCTGGTCGCGGCGGGATTCGCGCTAAGCTCCCCAGCGTCCGCGAGGTTTTTCGCGGGCAAGGCGTGACCAACGTTTACGAGACGGCCGTCGCGGGCGATGAAGAAGCGCTCGCGTTGCGCGCAGTTCGCGAGGGCGCGGAGACGATCGTAGCGGTTGGGGGCGATGGGACGTGCAGCAGAATCGCCGACGCCCTGATACGATCGAATTCACATTGCCGGCTTGCAGTAGTTCCCGCTGGTACCGGCAACGATTTCGCAAAGACGCTGGGCGTCGAGAGGTACGACGCCCAGCAAATCGCCGAGCTGGTGAAGCACGGCGATGAAACGCGAATCGATGTCGGCTGGGCCGACGGTCACTACTTCCTCAATAGCTGTGGATTTGGGTTCGACGCATCGGTTCTGGAGGCCAGCAACAAAGTGCGCTGGCTCAAGGGCGACGCTGTCTACATCTACGCCGCGCTGCGGCAGCTATTCAGTTATCGCGGGATCGACGTGCGGACGAACGGAGCACCGGGTGTGGCGCGCGACTCTATGTTGATGGTGACTGCGTCGAATGGACGCTGGCTGGGCGGCGCCTTCAAGATCGCGCCAAATGCGTCGGTCCTCGACGGCAGGCTCGACGTGTGCTTTTTCGGCGACAGCACCATCATCGAGAGGGTCAAACTATTTGTCGGCGCAATGCGTGGCACTCACCTCGGAATGCCATCGGTCACCAGTGTCAGTGTTCAGCAGATGACTCTCACATTCGCCACGAATCCATCGATGGAGATGGATGGAGAGCTACGTGTCGCCAAGTCGCACGCAGTGGAGCTGCGGTCGATTCCTCGAGCGCTCTCCGTGGTCGCGGCTCCAGGCGCGCTCGCTTGAGTGCGCGCGTTTAGACCGGTGGTATCGTAAGGACAACGGTATCGCCGGGCGCGACGGTGATCTCCTGACTGACCGAGGCACGACTGCCACCGACTGGGTCCGCGATAAAGCGTAGCGTCGTGAGGCCGCTCATCAGCGCCGGGGGAATGTTGAAGTTGGTCTTGCCATTACCCGTCGCGAGTCCCAACCGGATGCGCTGGGAGCTGCGCACCGCATAGACTGCCATGTCGAGGAAGCCCTGGTTGTCGACCTCCACGACCGTCGGTCCCGCCGGATTGGTCGTGTCGGAGCCATGCTTGAAAGCGTTGCAGGCAATGATTCCCGCAATGACAAGGGTCAAACCAATCAAACGCGATTTCATGTCGGCCTACTGCGAATTGCAGCGATTGGAGTCTCCGACAAAAAAGGCATAATGCGTTCCAAGTGCGGGGATCGTAGCTTTCGCAGACGATGCTGAAACCTTTGATCATCGGAATCGCCGGCGGCTCCGGGTCCGGCAAATCGACAGTCGCCCGGAATGTGGCCGAGCTCCTCACGACGCCGTCGGTCGCATTCATCGACATGGATGCGTACTACAAGAATTTCCCGGAGTTGTCGCTCGACCAAAGGCGCAAGCTGAACTGGGATCACCCGGATGCGTTCGACTACGACTTGCTCTGCAAGCATCTCGAAGCTCTCAGCGAACGCAAGGCGATCGAGAAGCCGGAGTACGATTTCGTCACGCACCTCAGACGCACACGCCCAACACAAGTGGCGCCCGCCGACGTGGTGGTAATCGACGGAATTCTGCTCTTCGTCGACGAGCGGGTTCGCGAGCTATGCGACGTAAAGGTCTTCGTCGATGCCGACTCCGACATTCGACTCATCCGCCGCATCGAGCGTGACACCCACGACCGAGGCCGACCGCTCGACGAGATAATCGAACAGTACCTGACGACTGTGCAGCCGATGCACCTCGAGTTCGTCGAGCCGAGCAAGCGGTACGCGGACGTCATCGTGCCGCGCGGCGGGCACAACGCGGTCGCGATCGAGATGATCGTCGCTAAGATTCAGCGACGACTGCAACGCGCAGCTGACGGCAATGCGGCGCGCCGAACACCATCAGCACCGCGGCAAGCGCCCCCAGCGCAAACATGACCGACCAGACGCCCACCGCTCCCGTCGACGCAAGAAGCTGAGTACCAAACCACGGACCAAACGCGAGGGCGACGCTCAACGACATGCTGTAGGCGCCCATGTAGGCACCACGCTTGTTCTCCGGCGCGATCTCACCAAGGTGCGCGGCCATCGCTGGAAACAGCATCATCTCGCCAAACGTCCAGAACACCACTGTCACGACGACGCCGGTTGCCGATGTCACGAAGGCCAGCGAGCCGAATCCAATCGCGAACAGCATGCAGCCGGCAAACAGCGCCCACGAGTTCGGCCAGTGGGACGTCGCCCGATTCAAAGGCACTTCCAGGGCAACGATCAGCAGCGTGTTGATGGTGAACAGTGTTCCGTAAAACGCGGGAGACTGTCCGAGGTACTGCACCAGATAGAGTGGCAGCGCAGATTCATGCTGGAAGAAAACGATCCCGACCAGAAACGATCCACCGAGGAAAACCAGCAGCCGCTTGTCGTAGAGGAGACTTTTCGCATCGGCCCTGGTCTGAGACGATTCGTCCAATGTGACTCGACCCCGGGTGGCCGCATGCCATGTCGTCAGCGACAACACGAGCCCCGCCACAATTGTCGTCAGTGCGTCGACGACAAACATCGCGCGAAAGGATACTGCCGCCAGAAAACCACCAAGTGCCGGGCCAATGCTCATGCCGAGGTTGATGGCGAGGCGATTGAGTGCATACGCCGGCTTGCGCTGCTC
>JBKOVX010000179.1:0-2607 GCA_046724115.1 Gemmatimonadota bacterium
GTTTACGGTGACGACCCCGTCGGCGAAATCATTTCCGAGCTGGAAGAGAGCATCCAGACGGCAGAGCGCGCCGGCATACATCCCGGTCGCATCGCCGTCGATCCCGGCATTGGCTTTTCCAAAAAGACTGGTCATTCTCTCGCCGCACTCGTCGAGCTGCAAAGAATCGTCGCACTCGGCTATCCCGTTTTGGTCGGTGCGTCGCGAAAGCGGGTGATCGCAGAGCTCATTCGCTATACGTCCGCGAGTGGCAGCACGGCGGGAGGGACGACGCTTGCGCCGCAGAGCATCTCAAATGACGACCGCGACATGACGACGGTCGGGGTCAACGTCGTCGCCTTCTTTGCCGGTGCGCGGATATTCCGCGTCCACCGCGTCCGCCCCAACCGCCTCGCGCTGGATGCAGCGTGGGCGCTCACTCCCGAAGAGTCCGAGCTCCTCGCGGAGTAGTTATGTGGGTGAGGCGCGGAAACCGTCCTCGAGAATCACGGTGCGTTTGCCGAACCACCAGACAAAGAACCACGTTGCAATCACCTGAATCAGTATGAGCGTCGGCAACAGGTTGTGATGCTCCATCAACGGAGTGAAGGCGCCGGAACGCGGGAACATCAACGGAATGTTGATGAGATTGAAGACGATGATCGTGATCAGCAGCGCCCTCGTTCCGCGGAAAAATGCCCAGCAACCGACGCAGAAGGCGAGCTCGACCAGAAAATCAAGAATCGGGTGTCCCTGCAAGTTCATGCCGAGACGCGGCCCCCATTGCATCGGGAGCAGCATGATGTTCGGCTCGTGGTGAATGATGTCCAGTACGATGTGCGAGAGTATCCCAATCGCGATCGCGGCGCCAAGGTTGCTCCGTCGCGCCGTTTTGCCGAGGCCCCAGGCGAGCGCGGCCAGCAACAACCCTGTCCCGACCGAATGAGAGTAAGGCAGATAATCGAGATGGATCGCATCGGGGGTGATCTGCGAATGCTCGATGCGGAGATACGTGAAGAGAATCCACAGCAGCTCGACGAGCTGGACCGAGATGAGCAGCGGCCACAGTCCAACTCTCGGGAATTTTCTTTTCAGAGCGAGTGCCGTCGAGGCGTGGGTGATCGCGTACGTAATGCCTCCTGCCGAGTCTTCTGTAACTGATGTGCCCGCGCGGCTCAACGGTCGGGCAACTCCTGAGCCGCTGAATTAGTTTTTCACGGTACACTTCTCCGAGGCGCTACCCATAAGACGGTTTCCTTCGCCGGGTTGGACGACCGCCGTACTACTTCTTTTCGTCTACATGCTCACCCTTGCCCCTGGCGTCACGCTTTGGGATTCGGGTGAGTTCCTCGCTGCCATTCATTCACTTGGGATTCCGCATCCTCCCGGCACTCCGCTCTACATTCTGATCGGCAAGGTCTGGAGCATGATCTTCGCGGCGGTGTTCGGATTCGCGCGTTCGATCAATCTCCTCTCCGCGTTCTGTACCGCGTTCGCGTGCGGGATTCTCGCCAACCTGATCTCCGACTGGACCGAGGACGGATTCGCTGGGACAGCGGCGGGACTCACCGCCGGACTGATGTCGACAGTGTGGCTGAACGCGAACGAGACGGAGGTGTACGCGGTCGCCTTCCTGTTCGGTTGCATGATCCTCTGGGCAGCTGATCGAGCCGGAAGGAACTCCGACGCGCGGTGGGCGTTGTTGGCCGCTTACCTCGCGGGACTCGCCTGGACGCTCCACCTGACTGCGCTGCTGGTGGTACCGAGCGCGATCCTCCTGGTATTCAGTACCGGCGACGGATATTTCGCCGTTCCTGTCGGAAGACGATATGTCGACGGCCGGCGCGAGGCGCATTCGTTCACCAAGCTGGTGCGCGGCGGTGTCATCGTTGCGCTCATCGGTATGACGTGCGCCCTGTTTCTCCTCATTCGCGCTCGGCACGATCCCGCCATCAATCAGGGCAATCCGTCAACCTTCGGCGCATTCATGGACGTATTGCTGCGTCGCCAATACGACGTCGCGCCGCTCTGGCCGCGGCGGGCTCCGTTCTACTTGCAGCTCGGCAACTTGCTCGAGTACGCCGACTGGCAGTTTGCGAAAGGCCTCGCCCCCGAAGCGCCCCCGAGCTGGTGGAGAACTCCGATTACGGTTCTTTATGCGCTCGTTGGGTTGTGCGGCTTCATCATGCACCGCACCGCCGACCGACGCAGCTGGCGCGCCCTGGCGACTCTCTTTCTTGTTTCTTCGCTGGGCGTTGTGATCTACCTCAACCTCAAGGCGGGGCCGTCGTTCGGCGCCGGCCTGCTCCCGCCAACCGCCGCACACGAAGCGCGGGAACGCGACTATTTCTTCTTCTGGGTATTCGTCTGCTGGGGCGTGTGGGCCGGATTCGGTGCCATTCGGCTATCGCGTGTTCTTGCGACGCCGCTCAACCTTGTCCTGATGCTGATGCCGTTCGCGCCGGGTCTGCTGACTTGGACAGCCGTCGATCGGCGGACAGACCCCGAAGAAATGCGCGCCCGCGTCGACGAATCCGAGATGTTGGCGAAGGTCCCGCCGTCGGGTGTCTTCCTCGCGCTCGGAGACAACGACACCTATCCGCTGTGGTATCTGCAGCAGGTGGAGAG
>JBKOVX010000095.1:0-8817 GCA_046724115.1 Gemmatimonadota bacterium
TATAAGAGACAGGCCTCGGCGTCCGTGAGTTTATCCGGTATGGCGTGAGCGAACGGTGCGGGCACGACCGCGTATTCGGCGTACCCACCGTCGACATCGCAGCCCGTCGAGCGGAAGTTGGGGCAGAGATTTTCCAACCCCGCCTTACACCAGCGACAACTGCCGTCGGCGTAATTGATCCATGCCACGCCAACTCGATCACCCTCTCGAAAGCCGCTGACGCCGCGGCCCACAGCGGCGACGTGGCCGATGATCTGATGTCCGGGGATGACGGGATAGCGCGGCGCGACGACGCGACCCTCCGCAACATCGAGATCTGTTCTGCACACCGCGCACAGAGAGACGCGCACGAGCAGCTCACCATCTCCCGCGGTTGGAGTTGCGACGTCGGCGAGCTCGAGCAACGACGCGTTGTTCGAGTATTTGTCAGGCTTGCGGAGAATCATCGCGCGCATCGTTACTCAAAAGCTACGCGATCTACGGCTGATTGATCTCCCGACTTCAATGTTTCACTCACTCCCGCGTAGGCGCCCGGCTACTCCGTCACGAAATGGAGCGCGCGATCGCGAACGCCGCGGCAGCCGCTAGCCCACCGATTACTGCCGTCTGCAGTGCACTGCGCAGTACGGGCACCCCGGTGAACTTGCCCTTCACTCCACCGAAGATTGCCAAAGCGGCGAGCGTGACGATTACCGACAGCCGCAACGCCGCTCGCGCGTCCGACAGCAACAGGTACGCGCTAAGGGGAATCATGCCGCCGACCACATAGGACAGCGCGATCGTCAGAGCACTCTTCCAGGCGCGCGTCGGATCTGGTTCTTCAAGGCCGAGTTCGAATCGCATCATGAACGACACCCAGTCCTTCGGTCGCTGGCGCAGCGATTGGACCACCGAGGCGCTCTCCGAATCAGACAAACCGTACGTCCTGAAAATGTCGGAGATTTCCTGACCCTCGGCCTCGGGGATGCGCTGAATTTCGTCCTGCTCTCGCGCCAGCTCGTGCTGATAGTGCTCCGCGTCCCCACGCGCGGCGAGATAGCCTCCCAGTCCCATCGCTATCGAGCCAGCCGCGATCTCGGCGAAACCGGCGGTGATGATCAGCCGCGACTGCGCGATCGCACCGGTAAGCCCGGCCGCGAGCGCGAACGGGACAGTCAGTCCGTCCGACATGCCGATGACGATGTCGCGGACAGTGTCGCCAGCGGTGAAGTGCTTTTCGACGTGTGGAGTCAGTGGCATCAATAACCACGCGCAGGGTACGGCTGTGAAAACCTGATTCTCCAGCGCCATGCTGCGACGACGAACAGAGCTGCCGCCGCGGTGAGGCCGAGGTCCTCCCATACACCGAGCGAGAGCGCGGCCTGACTACCGATCAACGCCCAGACCAGCGGGATGACTGCCAGCTTTCTGACACCCGTCGATGTTCCCCAGAGCAGAATTCCAAGCGTGAAGATCGTCGTCGGACAAGGAAGACCAAACGTAGGTGACGCTGGATAGCGATGGCCGAACAGGTATCCGGCTAGAGGATAGAAAACCAACGCATAGGCGATAAGCACCGCCCCGCTGGTTCCGGCAGCACCAGTCCGAATGCGGAACGCAAGCGTGTCCTCTTTTGCGCTCCGCACCATCAGGAGCAGCCCTTCAACCGCAAAGAGCAGCGCAAACCCAATCGCCGCCGGATTGACCTTGCGGAAGAACGCAAAGTGATACGCCACCGCCATCCACAGCCAGAGGAGGCCGAGCGTACCCGCGACCGAGCGACCGTTTCTGCCGCCCGCTGCAACCTGAACGATTGCCAGCAAGGCGAGCAGAAACAGCAGCCACTGGTTGGGCCAAACGGCCTCGTTATAGCGTCGAAAGACGTCGAAGAACTGCTCGGTGGTAAATGGAAGAAGCACTTGACCTCCGCCGCGCAGCTTATGCGAACGCCGCTGCGTCCTCGCGCGCTTTCTCCACCCCGTCCCGGCTGAGACCCTTCTCTGCGACTCTGTCGGGATGAAATACCAGGATCGAGCTCATCGCCAACTTCGTCACGCCATCAGCAACACTGCCGCGAATGATCCGCGTGATTCCGCCTCGACCGTGCGTTGCGATCGCGATGAGATCTGCGCCCTCCCTCCTCGCGTAGTCGGTTACGGTATCTGCCACTTTCTCGCCGACAACGACATCGATCGTTGCGGCGACGCCATCGGCGCGGATTGCCGCTGCCCGGCGTGACAGGTAGGCCTGAGCACCCGCGACTCGCTTTCCCCACCACGGAAGCGTGCGGTCGGCACCGTTCTCGTAAGCATCTTCCGAGGGCGCGAGAACATGCAGCAAGGTGATCTCGGCTTCCTCCAGTTTTGCCAGCGGAACGATTCTGGTGAGTATCTGCTCGGCAAGCGTCGATCCATCGAGAGGAACGACTATATGATGAAACTCCTTACTCGCTTCCGGCATGAGGTAGCTCGCCTTTGGCTTCACCACCAGAACTGGAATCGTTGTTCCTCTGATCAGTGAATCGGTAACGCTTCCCAGTGAGAGCCTGGCGATTCCGCGCCGGCCGTGGCTGCTGATGACGATCAAATCGACGTCATGCCGTTTCGCATACCCAGCCAGGACGTCAGCGATCGGACCCTGCTCCAGGTCCGCGCTGATCTCGGCGCTGCTCATGCCGCGGCACTCGGCGGCGAGAGCGTAGAGCTCCGCGAGCGCTGCATCCTGCTCGGCGCGCTGCGCCTCGGGCGTGAGGATCGCACTCTCGGGAGAAGTCGTCCCGAAGTAGGCGCCGGCCGTGAGAACGCGGACGAGGCGCACTTTCGCATGGCATCGCTCGGCGACGCGCAGCGCAACGAGAATTGCTTCCCTGTCGAATCCCGAACCGTCCGTCGGGACCATGATGTTCTTGTACATACAACCTCCTCGTATTCCCGCTCGTGATTCGAGGCGGGTCCAACCGTGTTCGCGATCTAGGCGCTCTGTAAGCCGCCTCACACTGGAATCAGCTCCACTGCGAGAAGGGGTTCGGCAATCGATTCCTCCTTCTTCACTGATTGTTCCGGCTTGAGCACCAGCATTGACGCTTTTCCAGAGTGCATTACAGCATCGGCTACACTTCCGCGAAGCATTCGCGCAACGCCACCGCGGCCATGCGTCGCGATTGCGATCAGGTCGGCGCTATCGCGCGCTGCGAACTCGCCAATGGCGTCCGCGACGTTCTCGCTGACGACGATGTCCGTTCTGACGAGTGCGCCGCTCCGGCGAAGCTTCTTGGCGATCCGGAAGAGATATTCCTGGGCCGGTGACTTCTTGTCCCACCACGTTGCGTCAGGATCGGCCCCGTTCTCCGGGTATGACTGCGTTGTGAGAATGTGGAGGAGTGTGATCTCCGCTTCATCCAGCGACGCCAGTTGCGTCACGCGTGGAAGAATCTGCTCGGCGAGAGTTGATCCATCGAGTGGAACGACCACACGCTTGAATTCATCACCAGCCCGTGGGTTGAGGTAACTCGTCGGCGGCTTTACCACCAGAACGGGAATCGAGGTGTGACGAATGAGTGAGTCGGTCACGCTGCCGAGGGACATTCGCGAAATGCCACTGCGCCCATGAGTGCTGATCACGATTAGATCGACTTCGTGGCGTTTGGCGTAATCCTCCAGGACATCAGCGACCGGACCGGCAAGCAGATCGACGGTTATGTCCGCGTTGGCGGTCGTCCGGCACTCGGCGGCGAGTGCATAGAGCTCGCTCAGCGCTCTGTCGCGTTCGCTGCGGACCACCTCAGCGGCGATCGCAGTCCCCTCAGCAGCCGCTGCCATTCCGAAAAGGGACCCCACCGCCAGGACCCGCACCAACCTTACCTTGGCCTCACTCTTTTCGGCCAATCGAAGCGCGACGCGGATTGCCTCGCGGTCGAATCCCGATCCATCCGTCGGAACCATGATGACGTTGTACATATGAACCTCCTCCCGTTCGCCTATTACTGTGGGGTGCACGGACTGGTCTCTGAATCGATTGTTAGAATTGCTGTTCCGATCACCGGCATCGTGCTTTCGATTCTTGCCGGAAGTCTGCAGGCATCATCCGTCAAGTGTATGCGGATGACTCCTTCGCCCTCGTAATGCTGTGGATCACGCACCAGCATCTCGACGCGGATCACGTGCAGCTCGCCCATCGGAGTCGGGATCACTTCGCGGCGGATGACTTTTACCGTGGTCGGGTTGCGTGACGTGTCGAAATAGCGATCAAACGTGTACGTCGCGCCCGGGGTCATCGGCAGCGTTCTTACGAAGTACATGAAGGACAATTCGTCCAGGGGCGCGTTACTCACGCTTTGCCCGGTGTCGCCTCCCGCCGATCTCCAGCGTTTCTGGTCGGGGAACAACTCCACCGACTCGTTCTGATGCGACAACGGGTTCCGTTCCTGTTTGGCGAAGCGCAGGGATCTGCCGCGCACGGGATCGAACCACGAAGAGCTGCGGCTCACCGCCGGCAGGAACAGGTAGCGGATCCTCGAGTCGAAGCGCAGGAGGTAGGTGCTGGTTCCACGAACATCGACGGGGCCTTCGACCCACATCGACGCGTTTCCTACTTTGCTGCCGTTCGCGAGGCGAACCTGGTAGGTGAGCTTCTCGCCAACGGAGAAAGGTGGTGGCGCATCATCGAGCGGTGCCTGACTGCCGCAGATACCAACGGCGGCCAGCGCAATCAAGCCGGGCTGTCTGAGAATAGCGGCTAATCGCGCACGCCCGTAGAGCGCGTGGAACCGCGAGCGGTAATGGGAACCGAATGTCATGCTGCAAGATGCGTCGGCCCCGAGAGCCTGCCTGTCGGGCACAAGCAGTCAAATCTTGAGTAGATAGACCGCGCCTGCGTGAGGGAAACGCTCACAAAAAACCCGCGCATCTCTGACGGACAGGCCCCGCCGGTCAGTGCAGCTTGTTGGCATGGGATACTATCCGGAAGAGCAACCACGGCACGGGCATCGTAAACCGTCGGAGCTCGCGGAGGACGAACTGCTCTCGTCTTTCCACGGTCAATTCTGCGGAATGCCCGCAACCGCTGACCAGATCGGTCCAAGCGGCACGGAGTGCGAGGAGCAGGTTTTGACAACTCGAATCACTCCGACCGAACCCGCTCAACCGCCAACGCCGGCGACGCCGCGTTAAGGGCCTCGATTGAGGCCCGTGCCTGCCCAGCTGTAAGGGATTCCCTCAGACGCGGGTTCGGATTCTACTCGGAAACTTCAGTCACATACCCACGAAAATTGAGGCGAAGTCCGACAGTTGGGTTCTCCTCTGATTCGTATCCTGAGTGCGTACCGAAGCAACCAGCACTCACGAACTGAGGATACGAAGAATGAGAAAGACCCTTGTGACGGTTTCAGCGCTCATGGCAGCGGCCGCGACAGCAAGCGCGCAGAGCGCCAGCGCAATTCGACTCCGCCTCGATCCAGCCAGCGAGCTGACCATCGAGGGGACTTCGACACTTCACGACTTTCACTGCAAGACCAATAAGATGAACGCCTACGTACATGTGGATCCTGGTTATACGAAGGATCTCACCAAGGTTGCGCGGCCGATCGCAGCGGTGAAGGTGAACATCGTCGTCAAGACCCTGACGTGCGGCAACAGCCAGATGGATCGCAACATGTACAACACGCTAAAGGCCGACGAGAACCAGCTCATTAAGTACACGCTGTCGGGATACGACATCCTCGACGGCACCGCGTCACCGTCCTCGTTCACCGCGAGCACCAAGGGCACGCTGGCCGTGGCCGGGCAGGAACGGCCGATCGCGATGAAGATCAGCGCAGAACGCACCAGCGATGGCAAGGCGATCGCGCAGGGCGAAGAGACGCTTCGCATGAGCGACTTCGGCATCGACCCGCCGAGCTTCATGTTCGGCCGGCTGAAGGTCGGTGATCAGATCAAAGTGAAGTTCAGCATCAAGGCTGGGCCGGAGCTTCTGGCGCAGCTCGCCGCCGCGTTCAACCGCGTCGGACAGTAGCGGTTCAACAAACTCGAGCAATCAGGCCACAACGAATTAATAAAAGGGAGAAGACCATGAAAACCACGTTTACAGTTCTCACCGCCGCGTTCGCGCTGTTTGCTGTTGCGCCGCGCTCGAGCGCCCAGGGGACGAACAAAATGAGCGTCGCACCCGCGGTCCGTGCACCTGCGACGGTCGACACAATGCCGCCGACTGTAACGTCGGTAGTTATCGCGCTTCCTGAATCGGCGACTCTGGACACGGTGAAAAAGATCGCCGGCACCAAGGGGTCAAAGTTGGCGATCAGCTTTATCGGAATGGCGCCGCAGATCGAAATCCAGAACTACCGGCCCGAAGACAAGCGCGGCATCAACGTCTTCGAGGCGCCAAAGGACGATGCAGTTCCGTACACGGGGTTCAAGCTCCAGTGGGGCGGTGCTTTCACCCAGCAGTTCCAGGGGCTCGATCACAGCAACACTGCTTCACCCCGCTTGGTAACGACAAACGGCGTCACTACTGATGCCAACAAGCTCATTCGGATTGGGCACGGCCCGAACAACGCCGTCGCCAACCTGTATTTGAACGGTCAGCTCGCGCCGGGAATCCGTGTGGCGACGGCCATGTACACATCGGCCCGCCACCACCAGGAGACCTGGGTCAAGGACGGCTACCTGCTTGTCGACGCCTCACCGATCGATTGGACACCGCTCAACAACATTATGAAGTACGTGACGATCAAGGCGGGTCATTTCGAGATCAACTACGGCGATGCGCACTTCCGCCGCACCGACAACGGCAACGCGATCCGCAATCCGCTCATTGGTAACTACATCATGGATGCGTTCACGACCGAAGTCGGCGGTGAGGTCTACGTCCGCGTCAACTCTTTCCTGGCGATGGGCGGTGTGACCGGTGGCGAGAGCCGCGGCATGGTCGCCAACCCTGACAAACGCGCGCCGAGCTACCTGATGAAGGTCGGCTTCGATAAGAAGTTCAGCGATGCGTTCAGGTTCCGTCTGACCGGGTCCGAGTACGCGACCGCCAGTTCAGTCAGCAACACGTTGTTCAGCGGTGATAGAGCAGGGTCGCGCTACTATGATGTGCTCGAGAACACCAGCTCGACGGAGACCGCGCAGGCATGGTCGGGTTCGATACAGCCCGGTCTCAAGAACAGCATTCACTCAGTGGTGCTGAACCCGTTCGTGCAGTTCCGCGGCCTCGAGCTCTTCGGCAACATCGAGAGAGCAAAGGGACGCGCAGCGGGTGAGACCGCCAACCGTACCTGGAAGCAGAACGTCGGAGAAGTTGTGTATCGCTTCCTCCCCGATCAGCGCCTGTTCGTCGTGGCTCGGTACAACACTGCCAAGGGACAGCTCACAGTCGGCACACCCGACGTGACAGTGAAGCGCAGTCAGGTCGGCGGCGGATGGTTCCTCACCCCGAACGTCCTGACCAAGCTCGAGTTCGTGAACCAGAAGTACCTCGATTTCCCGACGACCGACATTCGGAATGGCGGGAAGTTCAAGGGATTCATGGTCGAAGGTGTTGTGGCCTTCTGACCGGACTGCATGGCGCCGCGGCGTTTCCTTGCCGCGGCGCCATGCAGTTGTTTCAACTGACAGCTCGATCCCCGTAGTAGAGGCAATCATGAACGACAATGCCGTAGCTCTCAAACCTCCCGCACTCCGCCAGGATGTGCCGCTCTTTACCGAGCTCGGCAAGAAAGCGTGTGAAGCGATTCTCTCGCGCAACAGCGTCGGGCGGATCGCTTTCACTTTGCATGACAGGGTTAGCATCATCCCGATCCACTACGTCTACTCGAGTGGCTGGATCTACGGTCGATCCGCTGGCGCCGGAAAGCTCCGGGAGATACTGCGCAACCGCCGCATCGCTTTCGAGGTTGACGAGCACCCACAGCTGTTCGAGTGGCGCAGCGTAGTGGTCCGCGGCCCGCTCTATCTGATCGCGCAGGGAAGCGCACCAGCGGATCGACGTCTTTACTCGAAAGCAGTTGGGCTCATTCGCAAACTCGTGCCCACTGCCTTGACCGACGCCGATCCAGTGCCATTCCGCGACCAGCTCTTTCGGATCCGCGCGGCCGAGGTGTCGGGTCGTGCTTCCGGTCCGACCGGCGGGCAAAATCTTCCGAGATCCGGCTGGAGCGTTCCCGAATCAGGCGACCCGGATGCGGATTTGACTCTCTCTCGCAGCATAGACGCAGCGCTGGCAGACATCAGTCTATCCTCGCGATCCCAGGTGCACGTGGACGCGTTCGATGGAGTAGTGGCGCTGACCGGAGCCACCGAGGACGCCACGGAGCGGGCGGCCGTGGAGACTGCAGTCCTCGGCGTTCCCGGTGTGCGGGCGCTGGTGCAGGAGCTGGAAACCATCTTCCCCTCGCACCAGCAACCTACGCCGGCAGAGATCGCGCGTGAGGCGCTGAAGCGCCTGGACGATTCGCCGCGCGTCACCGATGCCGGAATCAAGGTCGTCGAGGAGCACGGCTGGCTCCGACTCGAGGGCTTCGCGAACTCACGCAAGACCCGCGACGACGTAGTCCGTCGCCTCCGCAGCATCAAAGGCTCGCGAGGCGTGATCGACAAGCTAAGCATCCTCGGTCCGCAGACGGCCGAAGTCGTCAGCGGTTGATCGATCAAGGAGAATACGGTGACCAATTCAGTTTTCCATCCGGCCTCGAACGGCGAACCACCGGGTGCGACACCGCCGCGGTCCGCTGCACTTCTCATCGCCACCGACGGCACGTCTCAATCGGACGCCGCCGTAGCATTCGCCTATTTACTCTCGCTCAAAGACGAGTGCGACGTAATTGCGCTGACGGTTGTGGAC
>JBKOVX010000272.1:0-12161 GCA_046724115.1 Gemmatimonadota bacterium
AGGTCGACGCTCTCCAGATAGATGTTCATTCAGGGCTCAGATAAAGGTGTGGTGGGTATTCGACCTGCTCGAGGAACAGCGCGTGCGCGGGCGCCGGCTGTGAAACCTCGCTGTTGTCTTCCTTTTCGAGAAGCTCCTTCATGTCCGATACATCACGACGGCCCTCGCCAATCTCCAGCATCGTGCCCACCAGAAATCTGACCATGTGGTGAAGGAAGCGATCTGCGCGTATGTCGAAGACCAGCCCGCCTTGGCGCTCTCTCCAGGCTGCGTGCGATACCGTACACCTGTGATCGTCCTGCTCCGGCGCCGTTCCCTTGACGGCGAAAGCGCGAAAGCAGTGGCGACCGCGCGTTGCCTCGGCTGCGGCTGAAAGGCGGTCGAACGCGAGCGGTTTGCGCCAGACAAGCTCGTGTGTGCGGCGAAACGGGGAAGATGCGAAATCGTCTGTGCCTACGAAGTAGCTATAGCTGCGCGAGACCGCGCTATAGCGCGGGTGAAACTCCTCACGCATCTCGAAGGCTGCCGCAATCCATACATCGTCTGGAAGAATGGCGTTCATCGATCGTCGAAGCGCGAGCGCGCTCCACTTCTCTGGTACGCGCACACCCGCAGCCTGGCCGCGCGCATGAACCCCTGCATCCGTCCGTCCGGCGCCGACGACTGTGACAGATTCTCCGCACAGCCGCGACACCGCCGTCTCGAGAACACCCTGAACCGTCCGCTCGCCGGGCTGTCGCTGCCAGCCGGAAAAGCCCGCGCCATCGTAGTGCAACACCAGCTGCACGGAACGCGACAGCATCCGCGTGAAATTATCCTCGGGAGAGTCACTGTCAAGGAACGTAACCCATTGGAGATGATTGACTTTCGCACGTTCGCGGGTCAATGTGCAGCGGCTCACGACCCGGGCGCTCTCTCCCGCTGATTTGATACGATGGCACCTCGCACACTCGCCGGTCTCTCGACAGTCCTCGCCGCCGCCGGAAACGTAGCGGAAGCGCTGAACGCGCTTGCCCAGGACGTCACCGAGCACGACAAGAACGGGCACGTCGTACTCTTCACTTACGAGGCGAAACGAGATCTGCTTGCCGAGCGGCTGATTCCCGCACCGGAGGGGATGCGAACGGCGCAAATCGAGATTGCCATCGACCACCTGCCCACCGCCGTGCGCCGCGTCTTGACCGCAGGCAAGCAGTTCGCGGATCTGGCCAGCGAGTCCGCCGAGTACCAGAAGCTTCTCGGCGTCGGCGCCAATCCCGAGGCGGGCGTGCTTCTTCTCCGTGGCTTGCTCGTCGATGGCGAGCTGGCCGCCATCCTCGCCTTATCGGAGCCGAAAACGCGCTTCGGCCACCGATTGTCGGAGAAAGTTGCGCCCGCGGTCGACCTCTTCGCGCTCGCGTTTGCGCGGCTGGCCGAGCGTCGCGCCAGAGAGGAAGCAGTAAAAGCACTCGAGGATCTCACGCGTACGCTGAACGAAGAGCACGCGCGTGCCGTCACCGCGCTCGAGCACAAGCTCTCCGAGGCGGAGGCAGCGCTCAACGGGAAGGGCACCGGCGACTCGATTCGGGTTACTCAGCTCAAGCGCGCAATCGAGGTCGCCGCCGTCGAAGCGCGGGCCACCGCGCAAAGATTATCCGCGGTCGAAGAGCAAGTACGAGTAGCTGTGACGAAACTCGAGAAGGCGCATGTCCAGCTGCACGCGCAAGGCGAAGCGCTGCAGACCCAGAGCAACATCATCTATAAGGTGGAGCAGGCGCTGCGCGAGGCGATGGCTGGTCAGGACTCGCAGAAGATTATCGAGGAAGTGCTGCAGATCGTCACGTCGAGAGAGCAAGCTTCGCCATTCTAGATTTCGATCGATGAGCGCGTCACCAGCGAATGCGCTCCAGGGCGCGATTCACAAGCTTGCGTTCCACGAGCCCCTGACCGCGGACGATGCCGAAGCTGCTTTCACGGTCGTGATGAAAGGGGAAGCGACCGCGGTACAGATCGCGGCGCTGCTTTCAGCACTGCGTGCGGCGGGTGAGAGTCCCGAGGTCGTCGCCGGTGTGGTGAGAGCAATGAGATCGGCAATGGTGCCGCTCTCCGCCGATGACCCGGACAGTCTCGTCGACACCTGCGGGACAGGGGGTGGCGCGGTCTCGACGTTCAACATCTCGACAGCGGCGGCGATCGTCGCGGCGGGCGCAGGCGTCCGGGTTGCGAAACACGGCAACCGGTCTTTCACCTCGCGATGCGGGAGTGCCGACGTCCTCGAAGCGCTGGGCGTCCCGATCGAGGTCACCGTCCCGGTCATGGAGGCGGCGCTGCGGGACGCGGGGATCGTGTTCATGTTCGCTCCCCTCATGCACCCGGCGATGCGCCACGTCGGGCCCGTGCGTCGTGAGCTCGCCATTCCGACGGTGATGAACATCGTCGGACCACTGGCAAACCCGGCCCGCGCCGGCCGGCAGGTAGTCGGTGTCGCTGATCTCGAGCGCGCCCCCGTCCTCGCTGGCGCGTTGTCAGCATTGGGATCGGTACACGCCCTGGTCGTCCACGGCGAGCCCGGACTGGACGAGGTCTCCCCGCTCGGTCCAACCCACGTCGTCGAGGTGCGCAATGGTACGACCAATCGCTGGACGATCCATCCGGACGAGCATGGGTTCAAAAAGCTTTCGCGGGACGATCTTGCCGGCAGCGGGCCGAGCGAGAACGCGCGCATTATCGAGAAAATTCTCGATGGTGGCGGTCCCAAAGGAGCGCGAGCTGCAATCGTGCTCAACGCTGCCGCCGCGATTTACGTGAGTGGCCGCGTCAAATCGTACGAGGATGGCGTCGGTGCGGCGACCGAGGCTATTGATTCAGGTCGCGCCAAATCGGTTCTGGAGAATCTGAGACGCGCCTACGTAAGCCCCACGAGGAAAAGCAGTTAGCCTGCCAGCCTTCTAGAACCTTCTCAGCACGCCAACGACTATCCCCTGGATCGAGATGTCGTTCTCGTGAACGTAGATCGGATTCATCGTTTCGTTGGCAGGTTGCAGACGAATACGGCCATCCCTTTCCCGATAAAATTTCTTCACGGTCGCCGACGTTCCGTCGATCAGGGCGATGACCATCTCACCGTTGTCGGCGGTGTGTTTCTCGTTGACGATCACGAAATCGCCGTCGCGGATCTGCTCGTCGATCATCGAGTTGCCGCGAACCCGGAGGACGAAGTGGTTTCCGCCGCGACGCACCAGATCCTGCGGGACGCCGATCGTCTCGGGATTCTGGATCGCCTCGATCGGCATGCCGGCGGCGACAGTTCCGAGTAGTGGGAGGGAGGCAGCCCGCGGGAAGACGTCGGACGGGACGAGCTCGATGCCGCGGCTCTCGTTGTACGCGCGCTTGATGTAGCCCTTGCGCTCGAGATTCGTGAGGTGCTCATGAACCGTCGCGAGAGAGTTATAGTTAAACTGCGTCGCGATCTCTTCGAAGCTCGGCGCGTAGCCGTGCTCCTCGGAGTAGGTCTCGAGATAAGTGAGAATCTCCCGCTGGCGTTTTGTGAGCGACATATCCTTTTTCCGCGGCTGGTTTGAGAATGGACCGGCGCGCCGATCCTACCGAACATTTGCCGAATTCATACGTTAGCCGAAGATCGACCGAAGCGCAAGCTTTATCGGATTGGACGAAGCCGACGGGCACCCTCGGTGAGTTGACGGACGAAGCACACTCGCGCGCCGCAACTCTGAGAGCCTCACTGGAAGAGCTTCGCCGTCGGGCAAAGGGAGCGACAACACCACCGAGCTTCGCGCGCGCGCTCCGTCAGGCAAACGTGGCAGTCATCGCCGAGGTGAAGCGCTCGTCACCCTCGAAAGGGGTGATAAACTCTGCGCTCGATGTCGAGCAGCAGACGCGCGCCTATGAGAACGGCGGTGCGGTGGCGATCTCGATTCTCACCGAGCCGCGCCGCTTCGGTGGATCGAACGAAGACCTGACTAAGGCTGCAGCGGCCACGGATCTCCCGCTGCTGAAAAAGGACTTTCACGTAGACATCGCGCAGATCTACGAGGCCAAAGCGCTCGGTGCCGCCGCGGCGCTGGTCATCGTGAGGGCTGTCAGCCCGAATCGGCTGCGCGAGCTGATCGACGCCGCCCGCGAGGTCGCGCTCGACATTCTCGTCGAGGTCCGCGACGAGAACGAATTGGCGTTCGCCCTTTCTCTCGGAGCCCAGATCGTTGGCGTCAACAACAGAAACCTCGAGACGCTCGAGATCGACGCTACGACCGCAACACGAGTGATCCCGCACGTACCCAAAGGTGTGATTGCAGTTGCAGAGAGTGGCGTCAAAACTGTGGAAGATGTCAGGCTGCTGGCGGGGGCCGGCGCCGACGCTGTTCTCGTAGGCTCAGAGCTATCTGCCGCCGCCGACCCGGAGAGATCAGTGCGTTCGCTCACCGGAATCAGGAGGAACGGCAGTGCTCGCAAAGGTTAAGTTCTGCGGCATGACTCGCCCGCAGGACGCCGCGCTCGCCGCCGAGATCGGTGCCAGCTATGTCGGAGTGATATTCGCTGACGGCCCGCGTCGCGTTGATCCAGGGGTCGGCCGCCGAATACTCGACGCCGCTAGCCCGAGCGTGAAACGCGTGGGCGTGTTCGGGACCAACAACGCGGACATCATCAGCCAGGCTGCTGAAATTGCCGGGCTCGATGTCGTCCAACTGCACGCCGATCCTTCGGTTTCCGATGTCAGGGCAATCCGCGCAAAATTTAAAGGCGAGGTGTGGGCGGCGATTCGCGTCTCGGGATCGCGCATCCCCAGCGATGCGGAGCAGCTCTTTGACACCGCCGACGCCATCGTGCTTGACGCGAGGAGCGACCAGCGGTTGGGAGGGACTGGCCAAGTCCTACCGTGGAATGAGCTCGAGGCCGATCTGGCGCGCGACCGGGGAAGCTCCGCTGTCGTTCTCGCCGGCGGACTCAAGCCCGACAACGTCGCCCTAGCGATTCGCACTCTCGGCCCCGATGTCGTCGACGTGTCGTCTGGCGTAGAGAGCTCCCCCGGGGTCAAAGATCCGTGGCTGATGAGAGAGTTTTACGCCGCCGCGACCGGCCACCGAGCCCCGTAGCTTGCCGACCGATACCGCCCACCGCTTTGGGGCGTTCGGGGGCAGGTACGTCCCCGAGACGCTCATTCCCGCCCTCGACGAACTGGACTCTGCGTTCGACGAGGCGATGCACGATCCCGAATTCCAGAGGGACCTCGACCGGCTGCTCAAGGAATACGTCGGTCGCCCGTCTCCCCTGAGCACCGCGCCCCGGCTATCGGAGGAGATCGGGTGCGCGGTCTATCTCAAACGAGAGGACCTGAATCACACCGGCGCCCACAAGATCAACAGCGCGCTCGGTCAGGCTCTTCTCGCCCAGCGCATGGGGAAGCGGCGGATCATCGCCGAGACTGGTGCCGGCCAGCACGGCGTGGCCACGGCCACCGTCTGCGCGCGATTCGGTCTGGAGTGCACGGTCTATATGGGTGAGGAAGACATGCGGAGGCAGGAGCTCAATGTCTATCGCATGCGACTTATGGGGGCCAAGGTCGTTCCCGTTCTCTCTGGCACGCGTACCCTGAAGGACGCAACCAGCGAGGCAATCAGGGATTGGGTCACCAACGTCAACGACAGCTATTACATCATAGGCTCAGTGGTCGGTCCGGCACCGTACCCTCGCATGGTTCGCGACTTTCAATCGATCATTGGACGCGAAGCAAAAGCGCAGATGCAGGAGATGGCGGGCCGCGGACCATCGTCGGTCGTCGCCTGTGTTGGTGGCGGCTCGAACGCCATGGGAATCTTTCACCCGTTCGTGCCCGACAAGTCTGTCGAACTTGTCGGTGTCGAGGCGGCGGGACGAGGGCTTGATTCGGGCGAGCACTCAGCGTCGCTGCAGCGGGGAGTTCCCGGGGTGCTGCATGGTTCACTGAGCTATCTGCTGCAGGACGAGAAGGGGCAGGTCCACCCGGCGCATTCGATCTCGGCGGGCCTGGACTATCCCGGCGTCGGACCGGAGCACTCGTATCTCAAGGAAACCGGACGCGCTCTCTATGTCTCGGTTACCGACGATGAGGCGGTCGAAGGACTGCGCATCCTCAGTCGTCTCGAGGGGATCATTCCGGCGCTGGAGACGTCACATGCCGTCGCCTGGGTCGTCAAAGAGAAGGAGAGGTGGAGCAAAAGCGACGCGGTGCTGATCTGCATCAGCGGCCGGGGCGACAAGGATCTCGCGCAGATAACCCAGATGGGCCTTCTTCCCACATGACAACGTCGGTTCCAGCGAAGACAGAGGAGCGACTGCTCGATGAGCCGTCGTTCCCGATCGCCTATGTTACCGACCTGCTCAAGGCGTTCGTCAAGGCTGTTCGCGCGACCCAGATGTACTTGCCGAACAACCCGATGCACGCGCGCGCCCTCGACGCCGTCAAGGAAGCCTTCTCCGCCCTCTGGCAGAAGACCGACGAGCTCATTCTGCAGGTCATCGAAACGCGGCTGGAGTGGGAAGGACGGACTGTCCTCGACGAGGGAGAGCGCACCAGCGACAACATCGCATGGCTTCTCTACAAGGACGGCATCCGTGAGCTGACAATGCTCAAGGGCTTCGAGCAGGAGGAGCTGAGCGTGTTGTTCGATCTCCTGCAGCGCGTCAGAAAAGCCACCGATGACGACGACGACCTGCTCACCCTGATGTGGGAGCGGGAATTCGTCAACCTCCATTATCGATACGTCGATCTCACCCAGGAGACCGGTCCTGGTGTGGAGTCGATGGAGCGCGCCGAGCAGAAAGAGAAGATTCTCTCGCCGGCCCAGGCCGAGGCAGGACTCGAGGCCACACAATCTTCTATCGCCAAACTCGAAGACTTTGACGGCACCCTCTACTTCCTCGATGATCGGGAAGTCGAGTACCTCCAGCAGGAGATCAAGCGCGAGTTCTCGACCGATCTCCGCCCTGCGGTGATCGCCTCGCTGCTCGACACCTTCGAGAATCAGAAGGACCCGACGGTGCGCGAAGAGATCTGCAACCTTCTCGACTACTTCCTGCTGATTCTTCTCTCGACCGCGCAGTACAGAAACGCCGCCTACCTCCTCCGTGAATCGGGCGTTACCGCCAATCGCGCACCGGAAGTTCTCGACCCCCAGAAGCAGCGCCTGTTGCAGCTCAACGAGTTGATGAGCGACCCCAAGCCGCTCGGCCAGCTCCTGCAGGCGCTCGAAGACGCTCCGCTCCGTGCCCCGCAGCACGAGCTCGACGAGCTGTTCGGCATTCTTCAGCCGCGCGCGCTCGAGACGATCCTCAGCTGGATCGGACGCAGCGCCAATCCACAGCTCAAGATGCTGCTCGAAGTCGCAGCGACGCGGCTCGCGTCAAGCAATAGCGCCGAATTGATTCGCCTGATCGGCTCCGACGACGAAGGCGTTGTGCTCGAGGCGATCCGGCGCGCGGCAGCCCTCAAGTCGCCGGCCGCGGTCCCGGCGCTCGGCAAGATGCTCACGGTTGGAGAGGCAGACATGCGGCTCGCCGCAGTGACCGCGCTCACCGACATCGGCTCCCCCGGCGCAATGCAGATGTTGGAGCGAGCGCTCATCGACGAAGACCGCGAGGTGCGCGTCGTCGCGGTGCGTGCTCTCGGCGCGCGCAACGCCCGCGCGGCGCTGCCGAGAATCGAAGCCGCTATCAAGGGCAAGGATTTGCGCGAGAGCAACCTCACTGAGAAGATGGCCTTCTTCGAAGCGTATGGTCTGTTGAGTGGAGACGCCGGCGTCGCACTGCTCGACGGCATCCTCAACGCCAAGGGATTCATGGGCAAGAAGGACGACTCCGAGTTCCGCGCCTGCGCCGCAATGGCGCTGGGAAAGATCAACACCGCAAAGGCAGGTGATTCGCTCAATCGCGCCACCGGCGAGAAGGACGTAATGGTGCGAAACGCGGTGAGTAAGGCTATCCGCAGAGGCAGCGCGTGACCGCTTCCGCCACGAAGACGGTGAAGACGGACACCGAGAAGCACGCGGGCGCGAACGTAAGGCGCGGCGGCCGAAACTTCATGATCGCGTTCTACGCGGCGCTGCGTGCGATCAAGCTCTATCCGCTCGAGCACAGCGCGGTCCAGAAGACGCTCGCCGAGCTGGCGCAGGTCGCGGAGGAATTGCGGCACGAAGAGGGCGAGCTCGACTTTCGAATCTCCGGCGAGTTCATCTTCATCAACGAGACGCGGCTTCGGCTCGATCTCAGCAACTATGCCACCTTCGGCCATATCCTGACCCTCGCCAAGCTCGCCGGCATCGGCGACATCCGCGTCGGCACAGGGGGCACCGCGCGCGATTGGCAGCTGCTTCTGTCGCTCATGGGCGCGGAAACCAAGAGCGCACCCGGAGATCGGTACAAGGAGATCGTTTCGCGACTGAAGGAAGCGAAGATCGAGACGTTCGAGATCGACCCGCCAGCCGAAACCGCCAGCGACAAAGAGTTCAACGAAGAAGCGAAGGCCGCCGCCAACCGCACCTACTCGCAATCAGTCGCGGTGACCAAGGACGTCATCAACTCGGTGCGCATCGGCAAGACTCCCAACATCCGGAAGATCAAGCGAGTGGTGCAGGGAATCGTCGATCAGGTCTTGAACGAAGAGACGTCACTTATCGGCCTGACGGCGATTCGGGATTACGACGAGTACACGTTCACCCACTCGGTCAATGTCTGCATTTTCTCCATCGCGCTCGGCCGGCGTCTTGGCATGACGAAGCTCCAGCTCTACGAGCTCGGGCTGGCGGCGCTGATGCACGACATCGGGAAGTCGCGTGTACCGCTCGATCTACTTCAGAAGAGTGGGGAGCTGACCGACGAAGAATGGAAGTGGATGGCCGCGCATCCGTGGCTCGGCGTGCTGGTGCTATTCCAGTTCCGTCGCCAGCAGGAGGAGCTCTCGTATCGCGCGATGACGGTGTGCCAGGAGCACCACATGAAGATCGACCTCACCGGATACCCGAAGTCCCTTCGGCCTCGCCAGGTCAGTCTGCTCAGCAGGATCGTTTCGATCGCCGACGGCTACGATGCCGCGACGTCGAGACGCGTCTACAAGACCGAAGCGCTGGCACCGTCCGCTGTGCTCGAGGAGATGCGCGACAATCCGCGCCGTGGCCTCGACCAGGTTCTGGTGAAGGCGTTCATTAATCTGCTCGGCATCTATCCGGTGGGCACGCTGGTAGTGCTCGACACTTTCGAGCTCGCTATCGTCTCGGCCGCGAACCCGAATCCGGAAGCGTTGTCGCGACCAAAGATCAAGATCATCAGTGATGCGCAAGGGAACAGAATCAGTCCGCCGTTGCAGGTGGACCTAGCCGTCCCGGAGGCAGGAGGCCAATATGCCCGGACGATTATCAAGACGGCTGATCCCGAGCGATATGGCATCACCCCCGGCGACTACCTCATCTAATTCCATCGCGCGTCGATTCGACGCGCTGCGAAAACAATCACGTACCGCGCTCGTCTGCTACGTAACGGCGGGGCACCCGGACGTCGAGCGCTCGCTGGCGACGCTCGGCGCGCTCGAGGAAGGCGGCGCCGACATCATCGAGCTCGGCGTCCCGTTCTCGGATCCTATTGCCGACGGACCCATCATCCAGGCGAGCTCGCAACAAGCTCTCGAAAAAGGGATGACCTACGACGGAGCTCTCGCGCTCATCGAGCGGGCGCGCCTCAAGGTTCCGGTTGTTCTCTTCAGCTACCTGAATCCGATTCTCGCCGCGGGCGAAGACGCGCTGACGAGAGCTGCTGACGCTGGCGCGAGCGGGATACTCGTCACCGATATTCCGGTCGGCGCCGACCCGGTCCGCGAACAGTGGCTGGGCAACGGACCGCTCGCCTTCATACGTCTGGTTGCACCGACGACACCGATTGAGAGGATGGCCGAGATCGCGCGGCACGGGAGTGGATTCGTTTATCTTATCAGCCGGCTCGGTGTGACGGGTCTTCAGGAAACGACCGCGGACACACTGCCCGAAACGATCAAGCTCCTTCGATCAGCGACGAAGCTTCCAATCTGCGTTGGATTTGGGATCTCGACTCCGGCGCAGGCTCGCAGAGTAGGGAAGCTGGCCGACGGCGTAGTCGTCGGGAGCGCGCTGGTAAGAGCAGCAGCCGGTGGCCCGGACGCAGTATTGAAGCTCACACGCAGCCTGCGAGAGGGTTTGGATGGGTAGCACAGCGCCCGACACAGACGTCGTAACACTCAAGGGCATGCGCTTTCACGCGCGGATCGGAGTGTTGCCGCACGAAGCCGAGATCGCGCAGTCGATCGAGGTGGATGCTTCATTGTGGGTGCGACGCCGCGGATCGAGACCGACGGCGAAGGACATCGTCGACTATCGGCGAGTTTATGATCTCGTCGCCGAGGTGGTGACTCACGGACACACGAATTTTCTCGAGGAGGTCGGTGAACGAATCGCGGCGCGCGCGTTGGAGGTTCCGCTCGTCGAGAAGGTCCGCATCGCAGTGCGCAAGCCGAATGTCGTTTTGCCGGGACCGCTCGCCTACGCTGAAGTAGCTCTCGAGCGAGAACGTGCGTGAGAGACGTCGCGTATATCGCGCTCGGCTCCAATCTCGGCCAGCGTGAGGTATTTTTGGCGCAGGCGCGACGCGCGATCGCCGCGCTCGCTAAAACCAGAGTCGTAGGTCAAACAGAAGCCGAAGAGACCGCCCCCATCGGGCCCGTCGCGCAGGGGCCCTTCCTCAATCAAATGGTCGCCATCGAAACCGAGCTGTCGCCGCAGGATCTCCTCGTCGCACTCAAGCGCATCGAAGAGGAGGCAGGCCGAGTGCGTACGACGCGCTGGGGCCCCCGGACCCTGGATCTCGACATTGTGATGTTCGAGAGACAGAGCGTGCGTGAACCCGGGCTCACCGTTCCGCATCCCGAGCTCTCGAACCGGAGCTTCTGGCTGAGGGAGCTGGCGACACTGAGGAGCGCACGCGTTGGATAAAAACAACTCTGAGACAAAGCCGGTAACAGTTCGCGATTTCGCTGAAAAGAAGCGCACGGGCGAGAAGCTGGTGGTGATGACGGCGTACGACGCGCTGTTCGGGCGACTGGTGGATAAGTCGGGGGTAGACGCGATCCTCGTCGGCGACTCGGTTGGTACCGCGATAATGGGCTACCCATCGACTCTTCCGGTGACACTCGATCACATGATTTACCATGCGTCGGCGGTCCGACGCGGTGTGAAGCGCGCGCTGGTGATCATCGACATGCCTTTTCTCTCGTACCAGGCGAGCATCGAAAGCGCGGTCCTCAACTGCGGCCGGGCAATTCAGGAGACCGGTGTCGGCGCGGTAAAGGTCGAAGGTGGAAATCCGGAGATGCTGGCGACTGTTCACGCGCTGGTGAGAACCGGAATCCCAGTCATGGCTCACATCGGGTTCACGCCGCAATCCGTGAATACGATCGGTGGCGCGCGGGTTCAGGGTCGCGAGGCGGAGGGCGCCGAGAGGCTGATCACCGAGGCAAAGGGTCTCGAGGACGCCGGCGCATTCGCGATCGTGCTTGAGCTGGTACCAACGCCGGTGTCCGAAAGAATTACCGCCGCTGTCGGTATTCCGACGATCGGGATCGGCGCGGGCGCCAAATGCGACGGGCAGGTTCTCGTACTTCCCGACGTTCTCGGTTTGAACGACACCTTCCAGCCGAAGTTCCTCAAGAAGTACGCGGAGATGGCGAAGGAAGTTCGGTCCGCTATCGGCACGTGGGCGCGCGATGTTCGAGACGGCTCATATCCGGATGCCGAACACAGCTTCTAGAATGCAGCAGGTCGCCACGATAGACGAAATGCGACACGTCGTCGCCGACGTTCGCTCGAAGGGGCAGAGTATCGCCTTCGTCCCGACGATGGGCGCGCTGCACGAGGGGCATCTGACGCTCGTGGACGAGGCGAAGCGAGTCGCCGATGTCGTCGTCATGAGCGTCTTCGTCAATCCGCTGCAGTTCGGTCCCACGGAGGATTTCGCGCGTTACCCGCGCACGCTCGACGACGACTCGAGGCTGGCCGCGGAGCGTGGCGTCGATTTCATGTTCACGCCGCAGCAATCTGACATGTACCCGGAGCACGCGCCTGTCATCTTCATTCATCCTGGCAGCATCGGGAAGGAATGGGAGGGTGCGG
>JBKOVX010000159.1:0-4161 GCA_046724115.1 Gemmatimonadota bacterium
CTACAGGATCGGGCTCGTCGTCGCCCGTGCGCTGCTCAATTTCTTTTACAAGGTGTCGGCGGAATACGCTGGCCGGTCATCGCATGAAACCCTGCCCAGGGATGCGATCGTCGTCTATCTGATGAACCACCGATCCAACGCTGACTACGTTCTGGTCGGATACGTCCTCTCGGGGCAGGTAGCCATTTCGTACGCAGTCGGAGAATGGGCGCGAACGTTCCCGCTCGAGTACATCTTCAAGTCGTTCGGCGCCTATTTCATCAGACGTAAATTCCGTGAAAAACTCTATCACACAGTTCTCGAACGGTACGTCCAGCTCATAACGCGCAACGGCGTCACTCAGGGGATTTTCCTCGAGGGTGGCCTCAGCCGCGACGGCAAGCTCGGCAAAGCGAAGATCGGCCTCCTCGATTACGTGCTCGGCGTCGCTCGCGACCCCGAGATGCGGAAGCGGCTTTACATCGTGCCGGTGGCAATCAACTACGATCGCGTGCTCGAGGATCGCTCGCTGCTGCGCGAGCTCGATGCCCGCGAGGGGCGCACACGTCCATCGAAGCGGGTGCAGCTCGTCGAAGTGCTCCGTTACGTCTGGTGGAACAGCGCGCGACTAATCGCGCGTCGATGGAAGCGATACGGCCGCGCCGCCGTCGTGATCGGCGAGCCGTTCGCGGTCGCGCCATGGCTGGACGAGCAGGATCGCATCACCGGCAATCTGTTCGCCGTCGAAAGACACGAGCGTCTGGCGCGCGTGCAGCTGCTCTCGGATTCGGTGCTCGAGCAGATTGGAGCGATAATTCCCGTAACCTCGGTAACGCTTGCCTGCGCGGCGATTCAAAGCTTCGACAGTGATTTCATTTCCCATCAGCGTCTGATCGCGCGCATGACTGAGATGCGCGATGTTCTCCGCGAGCTCAACGCGCGTGTGGTCCATCGCGAAGGCAGCGTCGAAGAAATCTTCGATCGCGCGTGGCGGATGCTGAGCATGCGTCGGATTCTGGTGCGCACCGGCGATGGATATTCGGTGTTGCCGGGGAATCGGGCGCTGGTCAGCTACTACGCAAACAGCATCAGCCACCTGCTCGGACCATTCGCCGAGGGCGTTCGCGAGCGCGATTTACTACCTGCGCTGGCCGCTGGAATGTGAATTTGTTGTAAAAGTTTTGTCGGCTGAGAGTCCCATTGTTACCCTGAACGCATCTCTCCGCTGCTGCTCGCCGACAGCACCTTCGTTCAAAAAAGTTTTCCGAGCAATTGTAAACGCGCGCCATCTCTATAGTAGTGGAGCGCTAAGAATTCTTTGTGTGAGCTCTACCATCGCTCCACATCGCAGCAGAATGCGCAACCGTCGCGTAGAGAATCCTGTTTGCTGCCAACCGATAAGCGCTGTTCGGCTGTCTAAGCCTTCACTTGGCAGTTGCAAGTGCATCAGTCTACCATTCGGCAAATACACCCTCTGCGATCGCGCCACGCTTCGACACGAATGATCGTGTCGCTCATTCACAACCGTCACGGAGAAGCGGTTCCAGCGTCGCGTCCGATTTCGGATGGTCATCGAGTTCACTCAGTCGCAGAGTGAACGCCCACACGTGCGCGCTGTTCGACGCACGAACATGAAGGGGAGATCTATGCAGAACAGACTTATGTCGGGGAAAGCTCGACCGGTCTCCGGTTTCCACCCACCCAACACATCAACCCATAACATGATCGGAAGGATCGTAAGAAGCTGCGCCGGTGCGGTTGCACTCCTGCTCGGCGTCGTCTCGCTGGCGAGCGCGCAGAGTGGAGCAACGATCTCAGGCAGAGTCACGAATGAGCAGGGTGTCGGTCTGCCTGGAGCAACGGTTCTGATTCAGGGCACTACTATAGGTACGCACACAGACGACCAGGGTCGTTACACGATCGTCGTTCCATCCTCACGCGCGAACGGTCAGTCATCGATTCTGCTCGCGCGGACGATTGGCTACGCCGCGCGCACGATTCCGGTTACGATCACGTCCGGCGCCAATCTCACGCAGGATTTCTCGCTGGTCGTGAATCCGCTGAACCTCGACGTCGTTGTCGTGACGGGCGCCGGAACATCGACGACCCGCGAGCGACTGACGACGACGATCAACTCAGTCGACAGCAGCGCGCTGAACCGCGCGGCGAATCCGCAGAACGTCGTGTCGGCGCTCGCGGCGCAGGCGCCGAACGTCGAAGTGCGCACGCAGTCCGGCGAGCCGGGCGCTTCGGCGTCGATCAAGATTCGCGGCGCTTCGTCGCTCTCCGGCACCAACCAGCCGCTGTTCGTTGTGGACGGCCAACCGATCGACAATCAAACGATCTCGACGCAGAGCATCGTGACGGGATCGGGAACGGCGCAGGGTGCTGACGCGAGCACGGTTGCACCGAATCGCGCGTCGGACATCAACCCGGCGGACATCGAGTCGATTCAGATCCTGAAGAGCGCCGCCGCTGCCGCGATCTACGGGGCGCGCGCCGCTAACGGCGTGGTTCTCATTACCACCAAGTCGGGCACTCCGGGCGCGACCAAGTACACGCTTTCTTCAACGGAGACTTTCGACCGCGTCAACTCGCCTGATATCCTGCAGCACCAGTTCGTGCAGGGCTTCAACGGTGTCGCCGCCGCTTGCGGCGGACCGGATTGCACCGTCAGTCGTTACTCGTGGGGTCCGGCGGCAACAGCGGGAACACCGCTCTTCAACCACGCCAACGAGTTGTACGACACCGGCATCACTGCCGACAACAACCTCCAGGTTTCTGGCGGCAACGATCGCACGACTTTCTACGCGTCGGGTGGATTGCTCAACCAGAACGGTTACCTGAAGGGCCCGAACAACAAGTACAACCGCGCTACGATTCGCCTCAAGGGAACACAGCAGGTGAACTCGCAGCTGAAGATCAGCGGCAACCTCAGTTACGTCGACACCCGCGGCAAGTTCGTCCAGAAAGGCTCCAACCTGTCTGGCGTGATGCTCGGTGCTTTGCGTACGCCGCCGAACTTCAACAACGAGGACACATACCTCCCGAACGGGCTACAGCGCGCGTACCGCTTCCCGAATGCGACGAGCGTCGCGTCGATGGAGCAGCACGTGTACTACGACAATCCGTTCTTTGTCCTCGACAATCCGGGCAATCGCAGCGAACTGGGTCGCTCGGTTTCCAACATCAACATCGATTGGACACCGCTCGAGTGGCTGAACGTCAGTGAGACGCTCGGCGGCGACTACTACAACGACTGGCGCCTCGAGTCACTGCCGCTGACATCGGGTGGCGACGCGGTTGGAAATGTCACGCGCAACGACATCAACAACCTCGAGATCGACCACAACCTGATCGCGACGGCGAAGCACACTTTCGGGACCAACACCGACCTGACATTCACGGTTGGTCAAAACCTGAACTCGCGCCGCCTGCGTCAGACCTACGCGTTCGGTGAGCAGCTCATCGCGCCGACGCCTTACAACATTCAGAACACGATCACGCCCCGCGTTCAGGAATACCGCGCGCTGCGCCACATCGAAGCCTACTTCGCTCAGGCGGAAGTCAGCCTGCTCGATCAGCTGGTGCTGAATCTCGGCATCCGCAACGACGGCTTCTCGACGTTCGGCAGCGCCAACCCGCGCGCGAACTATCCCAAGGCGAGCGTAGCCTGGACGTTCAGCAACTGGCTCAATCACCGCGATCGCACCGGGATGCTGTCGTACGGCAAGCTCCACCTCGCCTAAGGCGAAACCGGTAAGGAGCCTCCTGCATACGCGGCAGTGACTGCGCTGACCAACACCACCTTCTTCGGTCTCGGTGGATTCGGAGACCTGCTCAAGCCCGGTATCAACGGGCAGGGTGCGTTGGCGACGAGCCTTACGGTAGGCAACCCCGATCTGCGCCCCGAGCGGAATCGCGAGCTCGAGTACGGTGTCGACATGGCGTTCCTGAACAGCAAGATCGACTTGTCGGCGACGGGATATAACAAGCGCGGTAACGACATCATTCTGAGCGCGCCGATCAACGCCGCGGCCAACGGTTCGACTCTGCAGGTCCTCAACGCTGCCTCTATCAAGAACGAGGGCGCTGAGCTCACGCACAATCTGCACCCGATCCAGCAGCCCAACGCGGGATGGGACGTTGGCGTGCAGTACGGAAGAAATAAGGGGCGTGTAC
>JBKOVX010000344.1:0-3876 GCA_046724115.1 Gemmatimonadota bacterium
GGCGAAGTGGTACCAGAGCGCCATTGCCGTCGGCCCGCCGAGCACGCGGGAGAAGAGGTGCGCCATCCCGACCGCCAGGCTCGGCGCGCCGCCGGTGCGAGAGAGTAGCGTCTTCTCGCCGACGTCCTGCGCCAGCGTCTGCATCTGCAATGGATCGAGGGTGAAGCCCCAGTGCCGCACCGCTTCGGCCGCGCTCGCCGCCGTAGTGCCGATCGCGCTCGCCGGCGCGTTGATGGCGAAATAGACTCCGGGCGTGAGGACGCAAGCCGCGATCAGGGCCATCACCGCCACGAGCGATTCGGTGAGCATCCCGCCGTAGCCAACGAATCGCGCGTCGGCTTCGTTGGTCAGCAGCTTTGGCGTCGTTCCCGACGCGATCAGTGAATGGAATCCACTGATGCTGCCGCAGGCGATGGTGATAAAAGCGAACGGAAATATTTTCCCCGCGAAAACCGGTCCTGTACCGTTTGTGAACTGTGTGAGCGCCGGCATCTGAAGAGGCGGCAGCACGATGATGATTCCAAGCGCCAACGCCAGCACCACGCCGATCTTCACGAACGCCGACAGATAATCTCTGGGCGCCAGCAGCAGCCACACCGGGAGCACCGATGCGAAGAAGCTGTACGCCATGATGAGAAGCGCGAGGGTACGGCCCGTCAGCGTGAAAGTCGGCGCCAGCGCTGGGTTCTCGGCGACCCATCTGCCCGCGAACAGGGAAAGCATCAACAGCGCAATTCCGATCGCGCTGGCCTCTAGCACCCGGTGTGGCCGAAACCAGCGGAGATAAACCCCCATGATCAACGCCGTCGGAATGGTGAGGCCGAGCGTGACCACGCCCCATGGACTCGCCTTGAGCGCGTTGACAACCACCAGCGCCAGAACCGCGATGAGTACGATCATGATTCCCATCACCGCGACGAGCGCGGTGAACCCGGCAACGGGGCCGATCTCCTCCTTTGCCATCTGCCCGAGTGACTTGCCGTCGCGCCGCACCGATGCGCAGAGAATCACGAAGTCCTGCACCGCGCCGCCGAGCGCGACACCGACGATGATCCAGAGCGCGCCGGGGAGAAATCCGAATTGCGCCGCGAGCGTCGGCCCCACCAGCGGGCCCGGTCCGGCGATGGCCGCGAAGTGGTGACCGAAGACGACCCAGCGGTTGGTCGGCGCGAAATCTCGTCCATCGTTGAGTCGTACCGCCGGCGTCGGCCGGGCCGGATCGAGCGCGAAGACTTTGGTGGCGATGAATCTGCTGTAGAACCGGTACGCGACAGCGTAAGTGCAGAGCGCGGCGACGAGCAGCCATGCCGCGTTCACGGTCTCGCCGCGCGACAGCGCCAGCCGGCCGAAACTGGCCGCGCCAAGAGCGGAGACGAGACTCCAGATGAGAATCGAGCGCAGTTTTCGCATCAGTGTTTCACGTATGCGATGAAATTGAGTATCGGTTAACTTACGCCGCAACCGTCCATCTACGTGCAGGGCTCCGTGAACACTTCGACGTGAAAGCTTCCTTCCTTATCGTTGTCGCCGCGCTGTCGACCGCGTGCGCTTCCAAGCCTCAGGACACAGACCATCCACCCGTCGTAATACGCCCGCTCGAGCGGATGGCGGGGCAGGAGATGGTCGTGCTTCCAGTTCAATATCTCTCCGGGACCGACTCGCTCGGCTGGCAGGCGCAGATCCGTGATCGCGCCGGGTTCCTGGCGACATTGGACGATCAGATCGAGGCGGCGCTCACCGCTCGCGGTCTCGGCCAGACATGGACGTTCGGCCGCGAGATCGCGCGCGCGTCCAAGATCAACAGCATCGTGATGAGAGATGCCCGCTCCCTATCCGCGGAGTCGTTGCGCGGACGCGTCCTTCCCGAGGCGACGGTTCGCGATCCGTTGGCGTCGCAGGTTCGCGGGCTGGTCGGTCTCAAGGGACAGCGGTACGCGCTCTTGCCCGTCGAGCTCCGCACGGAGAACCGCGCTGGTATGGGCGTTGCGATTTTGCGCGTCGTGATGATCGATTCGCGCATGGCACTCATCAAGGGAGTATGGGACGTACCGAGCGACCCGATGAAAACCCTGTCGCCGGCGCTCACCGCCAGCGTTGCGACACACTTCGCGGATCTCGTCGTCGCGCCCTGAGGCGACCGCGACCGGACGGACTCAGTGACGACCGTCTTCCACGTCTCTGATCTCCACTTCGGCTGGCCGGCGGTTCCGGAGCAGATCGAAGCGATCGAGCAGATCATCCACGAAGCCAGGTTCGACGTCGTCGCCATCTCGGGTGACCTGACCCAGCGAGCGCGGGCCGGGGAATTCCAGCGTGCAGCCGCGTTCATTCGCGATGCCAAGAAAGTCAGTCGCGTCATGACGGTACCCGGCAATCACGATGTGGCGTGGTGGAAGGCGCCCCTCGGCTTCGGTCACAAGCCGAACGTCTACGCGAACTATCGCAGGTTTATCGACAGAAATCTGGAACCGGTGCTTCATGTTCCCGGCGCGACGTTCGTGGGGATCAACACGGCGCACGGCGTCACGATGAGAACTCTCACCTGGAACCTGCGCGACATCTCCATCATCGGCGACATCCACAAGCACCAGCTCGACAAGGCGAAGGAGCTGTTCGAGAAATCTCCTCCAAAAGACGCGCGGGTGATCGTGATGCACCACAATCCGGTGCGCGGCGAGCTGTCGCAGCGTCACGGACTAAAGAACACCCAGAAGATTCTCGGGGCTTTCGCTGAGATGGGCGTCGATTTAGTGTGTTGTGGTCACGACCATCAGGAGTCGGTCCACTACATCGAGCACACCCGTAAAGGGACGGTGATCTCGACGGCGGGGACGGTCTCCAACAGATCACGCGGAGGCCGGCCTTCTTCGGTCAACGTCATCAACATCGGCCTGGAAACCATCGACGTGACGACCCACGTCTGGTCGAAGGAGCAGCGTACGTTCGTAAAAGGTCCGCACAAATGCTTCAAGCGATCGGACTATGTGGCGGCTGAGTGATCGCGATCAGCTGGCGCTGGAGCTGGACGAAGCGCCGCCAAAAACCGCCGAAGAACTGAGGTCGCGTCTTCAGCGGCTGGGACTCGGCAGGCAGTACCGCGTGCGGCTGACCACCAATCGCACGGTGGTCGTCAGCTACAGCGGCGGCGAGCTGCGCATCCACAACAGCTTCCTCGGTGCCGACGAGGAAGTGTGGAAGGCGATCATCACGTTCGTGCACGGGCGAACGCGCGTCGTGCGAAACGAAGCGCGTCGGACGATTCTGGAATTTCCGGTGGCGCGGCCGGTCGATGCCCCGCGAAGAAAACGCGCGCCGGAGCGAACCCACCCGGCCGATCAGCCGCTGATTCGCGAGCTACTTCGTCTCCACCGCGCGTACAACGAAGATCGGTTCGACGGCACGCTGCGCGAGATCCCCATTCGCATCTCCCGCCGGATGAAGAGCAGACTCGGCCACTACTGCCCGGCGAGCGAAGGGTGCCACCCGGAGATCGTGCTGAGCCGCCGCCACATCCGACGCGACGGCTGGGAGGAGGCGCTGCACACGCTGCTGCACGAGATGGTGCATCAGTGGCAGGACGAGCAGGGGCTGGTTGTCGATCATGGGGCGAGTTTTCGGGCGAAGGCCCGCGCGGTTGGGATCACACCGCTTGCTTGTCGCGCCGTCGCGTAACGGCAGGACCGAGGGCCGAGGACCAACGGCATCGATAATCGCGGACTGATCGAGGAGTACGGACAACTGAGGACAGTCCTTGATGGTCCTCGATCCTCAATTAGTCCGCGTTCATAGATGCCGTTAGTACTCGGGCCTCGGTCCTCCGCCCACAGCCGGCTGCGCGGCTCCTTCCCCCTTTGAGCCGTACCGTCACCTTACGGC
>JBKOVX010000365.1:0-1717 GCA_046724115.1 Gemmatimonadota bacterium
GTGGATGTCCGTGCGCTTAGGCATTTGACTGCTTCAAACTTAGCGACGAATTGCGTGCATTAGGACCGAGGCCCGATGACCAAAGGCATCGATCATCGCGGACTAGCCGAGGAGCGAGCACTAAAGCGCGCTTTTGTCGGCATTCCTCGATTAGTCCGCAATCATAGATGCACTTGGTCATCGGGCCTCGGTCATAGAAAAAAGGGGAGCCGTAAGGCTCCCCTTTCCAAAAGCAAGAAATGCGAATTACGCAGCGCTCTTCCCTCTCGGCGCGCGCACGACTTTACCGGCGTGCAGGCAGCGGGTGCACACCTTCACCTTCGTGATCTTGTCATCGATGACGATGCGGGCCACCTGAAGATTCGGCTTCCATGTCCGACGCGTCCTGTTGTTCGCGTGCGAGACGTTGTTGCCGTAGGCGACGCCCTTGTCGCAGATATAGCAGCGGTTCCTTCTGATCTGTGCCATCGGTTACCCCTCTGCCGAAATCAGCTCGATACGCGCCATCTCGGCGCCATCGCCCTTGCGGTGGCCAGTCTTGAGGATGCGGGTGTAGCCGCCCTTCCTCGACGCGAACCGCGGTCCGACTTCCTTGAACAATTTGTCAGCAGTCGCGCGGTGCGGCACGCCTCGACCGACCTGACGGCGGTTGTGCAGCGTGCCGGTTTTGGCCTTGGTGATCAGCTTCTCGACGAACGGACGAAGCTCCTTTGCCTTCGCCTCGGTCGTCTCGATGACTCCGCGCTCGATCAGCGCTTTCGCCAGGCTTCTCATCAGGGCCAGTTTCTGCTCGCTGGTGCGACGAAGCTGCTTCCCTTTCTTGCGGTGACGCATCCTTAGACTTCCTCTTCGTCGTCGGCACCAACGGTCGCGACGTTCCTGTTTGGCGGCGTGCCCTGATCCGTGATGCGGACGCCGTCGGGAGTCTCCTCGTACTTCATGCCGAAGTTGAGGTTCTCTCTCTCGAGCAGGTCGGCGATCTCGTTCAGCGACTTCTTGCCGAAGTTCTTGACCTGGAGGATCTGGCTCTCGCTCTGACGAACCAGGTCACCCAGCGTGCGAATGTTGGAATTCTTGAGCGAGTTCACGGAGCGAACCGAGAGCTCGAAATCTTCGATCGGAGTGCGCAGCACCTCGGCCAAGCGGTGCGCGTCGCCACCAGGCATGTCGGTGCCCGGAACGAGCGGCGCCGAAGCGTGCGAGCCGAAGCCGGCGAAATACTGGAAGTGCGTCTGCGCCAACGCGGCGGCGTAGCTCACCGCCTCTTCGGGAGTGATCGTACCGTTCGTCTCGACGGTCAGCGTCAGCCGATCGTAGTCGGTGCGCTGGCCAACGCGTGTCTCGGCAACGGCGAAGTTGGCGCGACGGACCGGGTTGTAGATCGAATCGATGCGAACGACGTCGACGGGCAGAGTCTTGTCGACGACGTGCTGATCGGCTTCGACGTAGCCGCGGCCACGACCGACATACAGCTCGACGTTGATCTCACGGTCGCCCTGCAGCGTGAAGAGGTGCTGGGTGCGATCGATGATCGTGACTCCACCCTGACCTTCGATGTCGGCGGCGGTGACAGCGCCTGCGGAGCTCTTGGAGATGCGGAGCACCGTGTTCTCGACGCCCTCATCGAGCGTGAGCGTGAGCGCCTTCAGGTTGCCGATGATCTGATGGACATCCTCGACGACGCCGGGGATGGTCTGATGCTCGTGGAGCACGCCAT
>JBKOVX010000106.1:0-3943 GCA_046724115.1 Gemmatimonadota bacterium
GGGTGTTGCGGACCGAAAAACCGTTGCATTTTGCCATGTCGTTTGCAAAATGCGGCAGAAATAAAAACGGGGGCGGCTTCTGGCCGTCCCCGTTCTTACTTCCACTGCTCGTATTAGACGCAGGTGATTACACCGTTGACCATCGAGCAAGTCTTCGCCGACTGCGAGTGCGTGGCCGTGGCGCTCCATGAAGGCGGCGGGCCGGCAACGTTGGTCACTACGACAGTCACGTTCTGCGAAGGGCTGAAGCCCTGGAGGGGAGCCGCAGAAGTCGCGGTTCCACCGAAATACGCGCCACCGTTGTCGGCAGCGTACTGCTCTTCGTAGGTCGCCATGTTGCGAAGGTCGGACTTCATCGCGGCGACATACGCCTTGTCCTTGGTGTTAGCGAACTTCGGGATCGCAATCGCGGCAAGAATGCCGATGATGACGACTACGATCAGAAGCTCGATCAGTGTAAAGCCCTTCTTATTGCGCATCATTTGAGTGAGTTCCTAAGGTTAGCGGTTGGATTACAGAGACGGCGTCGCCGTTACGGCGCCGAGAGAGTAAAGACAACCGGCAAGCTGTAGGTACCCGGTGCGTTGCTCGGCTGGGTAAAACCGGCGGCCCACACTGTCTTGAAGAAAGCCTGTGCGGCCGTGCCGTTCGTTGCGCTTGCACCAGAGGTGAAGAGCGCGTCGGTGGAGCTGATGCCGACATAGCTGCCGGCGGAAGCGTTCGACCAAGTCAGATCGCTGATCGGCTTGGTACCACCGTTCGATCCGACATAGGTCCAGTTCGAGGCGTTCGTAGTCTTGATGTTGAGCGTCCAGCTACGGTTCGCCTTGATGGTGAAGCTTGGGCCTGCATCGGCGATGTTCGCGCCGACTTCGACCTGGTCAGCTGTTGGCGAAGTGAGGGTCGTGGTAGCCGAGCTCAGCCCGAGCTTGACCAGCGCGTTCACGGAAACTGAAGCGGTGTTGGTCGTGTTGCAGCTACCGGCGTTGCCACTGCACTGCGCGCTTGCCTGGTTAACGCCGATGGCTGATCCCAGCACCATCGCGGCCAGAATTAAACGGGTCGCGTTCATCTCTTTTTTGCTCCAAGGGTTGCGTTGTGGTCGACAGCTCGCGGTTGCAAATGCTGCTGTCCCTTATGTACGGATAAGACGCAATCCTGGTGGCTTACGCAACGTAATTTGCGACGCCATTGATGCGCCCTAAGTCAGCAATTCACAATAAGTTAGCCGGGTCACAAATGTGCAGTTTCGGGGCGATCTCTTGCGATTTGCGAATAGCGTTGCATACTGCAAATCGGCGAGAAATCTCGGGCTCCCGCCAGCACCCTGGGCGTGTTATGATGTGTCAGACTCGCTCAAATGGCGGCCCGGAGACTGAAACACCGCTCCTTCCGTCGTTCCGAGCGAAGCTTTTGTTTTCGGGGCGTAGCGTAGCCCGGTAGCGCGCCTGCTTCGGGAGCAGGAGGTCGCTGGTTCAAATCCAGTCGCCCCGACTGAGACTGAAAACCCCGCCGCCACTTTGCGGCGGGGTTTTTTGCCCCCGCGAAATGGCGCGGCACGGTTTGAGGCCATGCTCCCGTCCGCGCGCTCCTTTGCGTAACAAACCGCCTGAACTCCCTAGCATTACCCCACGCGCGCGGTATCTATAAATACTTGTAATTCCTCGTGTTCAAAGCGGCAAATCCTTTACACGTAGGCGAGCGATGACACCAATCTCGCGCGGATTTCGCGGGCGCCGGCAGCCAGAAGGAGTCGCGGACAGACTGCCACCCGGTCAGTACGAGACGCGCGATTTCCCCGTTCTCTCCGCTGGACCTACCCCGCGCACACCACTCTCGGTTTGGGATTTCACTCTGCGAAGTCCCGACGGGAAATCGGCACGGTGGACCTGGGACGAGTTCGTCGCGCTTAAACGCGACAAGGTCACCGTCGACATTCACTGCGTGACCAAGTGGTCCAAGTTCGGCACCAACTGGGAAGGCATCTCGATCGACACATTGATCGGGGAGGCGGCGAAGCGCGGAGTCAAAACCGCATCGTACGTGATGGCCAGGTCCGACGGTGGCTACACCACCAACGTTCCGCTCGCCGACCTCACCAACGGCAAGGCATGGATCGCCTTCAACTACGGCGACGCGCCGCTCGCTCCGGAACACGGCGGGCCGGCGCGCTTGCTGGTGCCACACCTCTATTTCTGGAAGAGCGCGAAATGGGTGCGCGAGCTCCGATTCATGGAGACCGACACGCCAGGGTTCTGGGAGTCGCTTGGATATCACAACTACGGCGATCCCTGGCGCGAGCAGCGGTACGCCGGCGACGAGTGAGCGATGCAGTTGCCGGCCCACGGATCGCTTGGCGCGTTGCCAAAGTCCTCGACGTAGTTCGCGAGACCTCGCGCACGCGCACGCTGGTGCTCGATGTTCCTGGCTGGCCGGGCCACCGGGCCGGACAGCACGTCGACGTCAGACTCACCGCCGAGGATGGTTACCAGGCGGAACGCAGCTACTCGATAGCGTCAGCTCCAAAGGATCCCAGGCTCGCGCTCACGGTTGAAGAGCTCGAGGATGGCGAAGTGTCACCTTACCTCACTGAGGAACTCCACGCGGGTGATCAGTTCGAGCTGCGTGGTCCGATCGGCGGATATTTTGTCTGGGACATCCCGATCGGCGGCCCGCTGTTCCTAGTCGGCGGCGGCTCGGGTATCGTGCCGCTGATGGCGATGATACGTCATCGAAATTCGGTTTTGCCAGCCGGCGACATCGACGCCCGAAGAAATCTCCCGGCGCGACTCCTCTATTCTTCGCGCAGCTGGGACGAAGTGATTTACCGGGACGAGCTGGCACAGCTGGCCGCAGGGGATGCGAGCCTGGAGGTGATTCATACTCTTACACGCCAGGCGCCGGATGACTGGCAGGGATTTCGCCGACGCATCGACCGAGCGATGTTGTCTGAGACCGCGTGGCCGCCAAGCCAGAATCCAAGGGTATTCGTCTGCGGGCCGACGCCATTGGTGGAGGCAGTTGCAAACGCGCTGGTGGAACTTGGACACGAGCCAGACATGGTGAAGACGGAGCGATTCGGACCGACCGGAACTCCGGGCTAGAGATCTTGCCCACAAGGGGGAAGACGCGATGAAGAAAGCCTCCAAAAAAACCAAGCAGAAAGCAGTAGTCTCAGATCGACCGCTGGACTCGTTGCGCACCGATGGGAACGCGGCAGCGGGAATGTTCAGCGAGATCTTCGCCAGGGACATGACCGCAGGCCGGGCGAAATGCGCGGGCTGCGGAACTACGCGAACGATCGGTACGCTGCACGTCTACTCGCACGGGATGGGAATGGTCGTGCGCTGTCCCGGGTGCGATGGCGTAATTCTTCGTCTCGTGCGCACACCGACGAAGTTCTGGCTCGATGCGCGGGGGGCGGTATCGATCGTCGTGGCGGGCGAGGGCTGAAGCTCGATCGTCACTGAAGTCACCACCGGCACCCGGCGGCACACGACTTCGGCCAGTCGAGAAAAAACCAGGCGCCGCGTTAGGCTAGTCGCAATTCCGCGCGATTCGCTTCGCTTCCGGAGAGTGGGGGAACAGCGCCACCGCCTGCCGCGCGTAGCCGCGCGCCACTGAGCAGCGTCCGCGTCGCGAGTAGAGCTCGGCGACGCGCAGGTTGATCCGGTAGCTGCCGGGATCCCACATTGCGCCAGTCACCCAGCCCGCTGTGTAGCCGCCGCGCCCGACGGCGGTCATCGACACCATCTGCGTCGCGCTGCGCGCCGTCGAGACCAGCGAGGCGATGACAAGTGCAGCTGCCGCCGGAGAGAGCCAGCCTGGTGAAACGCTCACTTCGCGCGCACCACGCCTGATGCCGCTGGTTGCGCCAAGGATGCCCCATACCATGAACGCGGGCGCAGCGAGCACCAGCACGACATCGAACGCGCTGACGACC
>JBKOVX010000078.1:0-5475 GCA_046724115.1 Gemmatimonadota bacterium
GACGGGGGAGGCGGGAGGCGGAGGCGGAGGCGGAGGCGGAGGCGGAGGCGGAGGCGGAGGCGGAGGCGGAGGCGGAGGCGGAGGCGGAGGCGGAGGCGGAGGCGGGACCGCGAATCTATTGGGTTACCGTTCGCGCCATCACGTGGTCATCGCCAACCTGATCTCCGAAATAAAAGGGCGCCGAGCCGACGACCACGAATCCCATTCGCTCGTAAAAGCCGACTGCCCACGGCGCCTCCTTCCATACTTGCAGCCAAACCGCATCTGCGCCGCGTTGTCTGGCGTCGTCTAAACATTCCTCCATTAAAGCCGCGCCAAGGCCGCGTCCCTGGTAAGCGCCGTCGACGTAGAACCGCACGATCTCGAGCACGCGCGTGCCCTCGACTCCACTCGGCGGCTCGGGACTCCCTCGCAGGTATGCGTACGCAATGGGTCCACGTTCGGCGTCCTCGGCGACGAGCATCGTGACGTCCTCGCTGGCAATGGCGTCGCTGACATCCTTCACCGCGAACGATCGCGCGAGGTATCGACTTAGCTCCGGCTCGGGGTGCGTCGGACCGTACGTCTCGGTGAAGAGTCGCGCGCCGAGCTCAGCCAGCGAGCGAGCGTCAGCTGTGGAGGCGCGTCGAATGGAGAACGCGCGCGAAGTATTGGTGGGCATCACTTCTCGCCGGCAATCGCGCGCATCAGCTGACCATCATCCGCGCCCAGCTCCCAGATCACGACGCCGCCGAAGCTGTGCTCTCGGACGTAGTCCATCTTGGCGCGCACAGACTCTGGATCGTCGTAGCTGATCCAGTTTTTGCTCGTCGCATCGTACAGCCACGGCACACGCGCTTTTGTCTCCCAGTGTCTGACGTAGCGGGGATCGCGGAGTCGAGTGGCGGCGATGCGGCGCCAGTCGCCGTCTGAATCCCGCCAATCCTTCGGCGGAGTCGGCGCCGGCTGCAGCAGTCCACCGTTCACATTCGCGACTCCGCCAAATGCGCGGGCGAAGAACGGAATTCCGATGAGCAGCTTCTGCGGCGGCACTCCGCTGTTCCGGAACACGCGCATCGTCGAGTCGATCGTAAGGTCGGGAGTGGGATCGTTGGCCACCGCGTAGAGAGGCGCGTTGAAGTGCGCGTAGTGGAAGCCGGTGTGATAGTCGTAGGTCATCACGTTGATGAAGTCGAGCAACGGGACGATCTTCGTCACCTCGATGTTCGCCAGCTCCGACGGACGCGCGGACGCGGCGATCGTGAGCTCGTAATGGCGTTTGTCCCGGGCGCCCTGGGCATCGAGCTCGCGACGCAGCTCCGCGAGGAACAACGTGAAGTTCTGCTTGTCCTCCGGGCGCTCGATATTCCCCTTGAGTCCTCCCTCGACTGGAAATTCCCAGTCGATGTCGATGCCGTCGAACAGTCCTGGCCAGCGACGAATGAAAAGATCGATCGCCGATCCGGCGAACTTGCGACGGGAAGCATCGTTGAGCGCGGCGTCGGAGAATCCGGCTGACCCGCCCCAGCCACCGATGGAGATCGCCAGCCTGAGATGGGGATATCGCGCTTTCAATTGCCGGAGCTCACCGAAATTCCCACCGGCCACCCCGGGCAGCGCGGCTCCCTTCGAGCAGGCACCGACATCAATGCACTGATCTCCGTGGACCACCGAGCCATCGCGACCGATCAAACCGAACGCGTAGAAAATGTGGGTGAGGTGTTTCGCCGGGAGTTGTGCTATCGAAGTGCCTTTGTTCTTGACCCCCCACGAAGCCAGGTAGCCGACGACTCGCATCGGCGGCGCGATGCTCCCGGCGTGCTCTCCACCGACGGACTGCGGCGCCGCTGCCACAGTTGTGGTGAGCAGCAAGAGAAAAATCAGCTTACGATCGACGCTCATGACGCTTCCCCCGGGGAAACACCGTGTCTTTGAACCGATCGGGACCAAATGACTCGCAGATAACATGGGACTTTTTCTCGGGCAGGAATATCCTACTTGACAACTCGAAAAACGGGTCGTATTAGAGTGTGTCTCTGAGCCTCCTTAGGGAAGCTCGGCTGGCTACGCACGTAATTCAGGCCGACTTACTTGACTTCTCTGTAGCGAGGGTCGTACGCGGCTTCATCGTTCGTCAGTCCTGCTGTTAAGTGGCGTGTGCATTTCAGTCTTACCGATACTAGCTGTCGGTCAGGCTGATCGTGCAGTTAATTCCGCCACCGCAGCCGACACATATCTCATCATCCGCAGCGACGATGCTGGTATGAGCCACAGCGTCAACATGGCGCTGGAAAAACTCATCCAGTCCGGTTTGCCCGTTTCAGTGTCAGTGATGTTTCCGACTCCGTGGTACCAGGAGACGGTGGAGATGCTGAAGCGTTATCCGAACGTCTCGGTTGGAATTCACCTCACTCTCAACTCAGAGTGGAAGAATTATCGATGGGGTCCAGTGCTCGGTCGCAGCGCAGTGCCAACGCTCGTCGATAAAGACGGGTACTTCTTCGCGTCTTCCGCGGATCTTCCGGCGAATCATGCCGATCCGAAGGAAGTCGAGAAGGAGCTGCGCGCACAGATCGAGCGCGCGATCCATTCGGGTCTCAAGATCGACTACGTCGACTTCCATATGGGAACGGTGACGAAATACCCCGAGTACCGCGCGATTGCGGAGAAGCTCGCCAAGGAATACGGTCTCGGGATGTCCGGGTACTTCAGCGAGGCAAGACAGGACGCGCAGTACTCGGCCGCTCCTGCCAATAAAGGCGACAGCCTCGCCGTGATGGTCAATCGCCTCCACCCAAAAGTCAATCTCTTCGTAACGCACGTCGGCATCGACAACGCCGAGCTGGGCGCACTGGTGGACATGAACCAGTCGGGCCCGCTCTCCAATATGAGTCAAAACCGTCAGGGGGAGCTGGACGCCCTGACGTCACCGCGGTTCAGCGAGACCGTCAAGGCTCGCAACGTCCGGCTGATCACCTATCGCCAGTTGATCGAAATGCAGGGCCTGAAGTCCATGCGGCGACCGGAGGATAACAACTGATGCACGCACCAGGGAGGAAGACCATGGAGAAGATGCTGTCGGCAAGGCACGCAGTTCGAAACCGAAACCTGCACCGTCTGTGCGCAGCGGGGTTGAGTCTGCTGTTAGCGCTGTTCGTGACGGGCACTGCGTTCGGTCAGAATTTGGCAGTCCAGGGGACTGTGACATCGACGGGTGGCTCGCCACTACCCGGAGTCACGGTGCGAGTTCAGGGGTCGGATGTCCGGACAATCACCGATAACGCCGGACACTATCGCCTCAGCGCACCCGCGGACGCCGTCCTCACCTTTTCACTCGTCGGCGAGAAACCCGTGCAAACCACGGTGGCGGGACGCAACACGGTCGACATTACGATGGCGAAGATCGCCTACCTCGAGCAGGTGGTCGTGACCGCTTACACCGAGCAGCGGCGCAGCGACATTACAGGAGCCGTGTCCAGCGTGGACATCGAGAACGCGCAGAAGCAGACGAGCGCCAGCGTGCTGCAGCGACTCGATGCGGCTGTGCCCGGTGTGACTGTGGCCGCCGGCGGATCGCCGGGAGCGCGCTCTACGGTCAGAATCCGTGGCATCAGCTCGTTCCAGAACAACGATCCCCTTTACGTGATCGATGGAACGCCGGTAGAGGAGTCATACCTCAACTTCCTCAACCCTGATGACATCGCCTCAGTTCAGGTTCTAAAAGACGCGTCGGCTTCCTCGATCTACGGTTCGAGAGCGAGCAATGGCGTCATTGTCATCGAGACCAACAAGAAGGGCGTTCAGGGCGCGCCGCAGACGACGTTGCGCGTCAGAACCGGCGTCACAAGTCCGGTTAAGGGATATGACGACATGCTGATCACGAACGCGCTGGATTACGCACAAGTGGTCAAGCTCAGTTACGGGAACGCCGGGCAGCCCATTCCGACGAACATCTACGGCGATCCCAACAATCCGACGATTCCTGCCTACATCTATGCGAATCCGGCCACGGTCACGGCGACCGATGCCTTTGGCCGTCCGACCGCCGTCAACTCCGCGCTCTATTCGTACCCCAACGTCCTCATCATGGCGGGCAGCACCGGCAACAACTGGTGGAGCGACGTCTTCGGTAACGGCCAGGTCGGCGACTACAATCTGGATGTGAACGGCGGTAGCGACGCCAACGCCTATCGCGTCTCGTTCAATTATTTCCACCAGAAGGGCACGGCGATCTTCAACGACTTCAAGCGCGGAACCATGCGCGCCAACACTCAGTTCAATCGGGGTAGGCTGAATTTCGGCGAGAACGTGGCGCTCTCGCTCGAGCGTCATTACGGCGGTCTCCCCGACGACCCGGGCGGGTACGCCGAAGACGGAATCCTCGGCAAGAACATTCTGATGCAGCCGGTCATCCCGGTCTATGACATCGCGGGGAATTTCGCCGGTGGAAAGGCGACGACGCTTGGCAACCAGTCCAATCCGGTGAAGTACGCCACCGCGCACAAGGATGACATTCAGAAGAATCTCAACCTCTTCGGAAACGCATTCGGCGGCTTTGATCTCACACCGGCGATTTCGTTGAAAACAAGACTCGGTTTTAATACCGGCCAGAACGCTTTCGCCGGCTTCAGCCCGCCCAGTCCTGAAGTCGCCGAGGCGACGTTCAGCAACGCAATCGATGAGAACACCAATCAGTTCCTCGACTGGACCTGGAGCAACACGGCACGCTTCGTCAAGGCTCTCGGCAGCCACAACTTCGATGTGCTGGTCGGGCAGGAAGCAAACCAGGGCTATAGCAGATTCCTCTCCGGACACATGGGTAATCTGCTGAACACGAGTATCGATTCCAGATACATCAACGACGCGCTCGGTGACCCCAGCACGAAGAATACCTCCAGCTCGGGTGGCAAGTCCGCGCTATTGTCGCTGTTTGGAAAGGCCGATTACAACTTTGCCGACAAGTACGTCGCCAGCATTACCGTCCGTAGGGATGGCTCGTCAAGACTGGCGCCGGGTCACCGCTGGGGAACGTTCCCGGCGTTCGGCCTGGGGTGGCACATCACCAACGAGGGCTTCCTGTCGGGCAACAAATTCCTCAACGACGTGATGCTCCGTTATGGATTTGGTGTTACGGGTAACCAGCTTATCCCCTCCGGTCGCATCCCGTCTCAGTTTGGCGGCGGCACGGGAACCACGTTCTACGACATAACCGGGTCGGGCAGCAGCATCGCTACGGGCTACACTCAGACGTCGCTGGGGAATCCAAATCTGCAGTGGGAAGAAAACCGGTCCCAGAATATCGGCGCCGACATGGTACTGTTCAACGGAAATTTGAATTTTGTAATCGACGTTTACCGACGTAACACCAACAACCTGTTGTTCGATCCACAGCTGCCGGCGACCGCTGGCCAGGCTGCTCCGCCGATTGTAAACGTGGGCAAGATGCGGAACACAGGGTTCGACTTCTCGCTTGGACACACGGCTTCGTGGTGGAAC
>JBKOVX010000155.1:0-1995 GCA_046724115.1 Gemmatimonadota bacterium
GGCTTGCGCTGCTCCGGTGAAACGACGTGCGTTATCGCCGCGAGGCTCGCCGGCCTGAAAAGCTCGGCGCACGCGGCCCACACCATCGTCATTCCGTAGACGGCCACTCGACTGTGTGCGGATGGAAAGACGAACAGGACCGAGCCCGACAGGAGGAGTGACGCGCGCATGATTGGAAGCGCGCCGATGCGGTCGCTGAGCCAGCCCGAGATCGGGCCGGCGACAATCGCCGCAGCTCCGTAGAAAGCGAGCGCGAGGCCGGCCTGTCCCGCCGTGAAGTGTCGCTCGCGCGTGAGATAAACGACGAGGAATGGCAGGACCATCATTCCGGCGCGGTTTATCAGGTTGGTGGCGAAAAGGAGCCAAACCTCGCGTGGAAGTCCGCCGAGGCCGCGCCACGGATTCAGGCGCGAGTCAGCAAACGAAAACGGCCACCGGTTAAGTGGCCGTCTCGTTTCGCGGCTGTTCGGCTCAGTTGTCAGGCCCATAGTGCGCCGTGTAGGAATCGAACCTACAACCTAATGATTAAGAGTCATTTGCTCTGCCAATTGAGCTAACGGCGCGTGCGATCGCTTGGCGCGCCAGGAGGGAGTCGAACCCCCGACCCACAGCTTAGAAGGCTGTTGCTCTATCCAACTGAGCTACTGGCGCGTGACGGAGCGAAAGTTAGCGATCCAGGTGACTCTAATCAATCGCGCGAGTCCACACACATGGCGCGTTTTTTTTCTCGCGCTCCTTGGTGCTAGTCGTTGCCCGATGACAGGCTCTCGGCGAGAACTTTCTGCAGCTTTCGAGTCAGCTCCCCGGGCTTTCCCTTCCCGACCGGCTCGTCATCGAGGGTGACGATCGGCATTACGTCTGTCGTAGTGCCGGTCAGGAACAGCTCGGTGAGGTCAGGGATCTCGTCAGCTCTGATCGGAGTTTCCTCGAGATCGACGTTGACCTCTCGCGCCAGATCGCGCAGCACCGATCGGGTGACTCCAGGCAGGATGTGATTATCGCACGGATGCGTGCGCAGCGTGCCGTGCACGACACCGAAGAAGTTCGTCTTCGAGCCTTCTGTGACGATTCCGTCTCGAATCAGCATCGCTTCGAAGGCACCCTTTTCCTTCGCCGCCTGGGAGGCGAGCACGTTGGGAAGGAGGTTGAGCGTCTTCAAATCGCAGCGTCCCCAGCGCAGGTCGGGATGTGAGATCGCCGGTGCTCCCGATTGTGACAGCTCGCGATAGGGAGTGAACCTCGCGACGGAGATATAGACCGTTGGCAGGACGTCGTCAGCCGGGAAAGTGTGAACGCGGGTAGTCGCCCCACGCGTCACCTGCATGTAGACGGTCGCCTCGCCCTGAAGCAGGTCGTTCTCCTTCAGCAGCTGCCTGCCGATGTCGACGAAGCGCTCGGGCGAGTCATCGCCCCTCAGCGAAATCCGAATGCCGTCGAGACTGCGACGCAAGCGATCGTTGTGGAAGCGCGTCGCGAAGAGGCGACCGTTGATCGCGCGCAGGACCTCGTAGACGCCATCGCCGAAGACAAACCCGCGGTCCTCAACTGAGACGCGGGCTTCCGCGCGTGGCACGAAGCTGCCGTTCACATAAACAATGTCTTTCGATTTCATTTGGCTGGTGCAGGCGTTCGTGGAAGATACTGCACCTGACGAGTCAGTGTGGCACTCAACCGGTCTTGGTTGCAGTTGCAGAGTACTGGCATCCATCGGAACCGAAGACCTGCGAAAAACCGGCAGCTGGGTCGGTGATGGTCGCGCCGGTGATGGTGCCCGCCGATGTCATGTTTCCGGGAAACAGCTCCATGGCAGCGCCGACACCGGCGCCGAAGGTGAGATCGGTGGCGCCGGTTGTCAGGTTGACCGTACCACTGAGTGTTTGCACCGAACCTGTAATCGGGTTCGTCCAGTTGCTCGTCGTGGCAACCGAGCCATCGCTCAAGACTTCCAGGTGCGCGAGGATGACTTGTCCACTCGCCAGCGCGCCGGTGCACGGA
>JBKOVX010000258.1:0-4831 GCA_046724115.1 Gemmatimonadota bacterium
ATCAGGACTACAGCCGTCAGCTCGCCGCATGCTTCGGGGACGAGTTGCCTGCGGGGGTGGTGCTCGCCGCTGGCACGAGCCACTACTCCTGGGCGAAGATCGTGGCGGCGCTGGGAATAGGAACCAATCAGCTGATACAGATCCCGGTGGACGCGGAGTGCAGAATGGATCCCGACGCGTTGTGGGAGCAGATCGAATCCCTCGCCCGCCGGCACGTCCCGATCATGGCGTGCGTGAGCGCGTGCGGCACAACCGAAGAAGGAGCGGTCGATGATCTGCACGGCATAGTACAAGTCAGATCGCGCGCCGAGTGGGAGCTGGGCGTCACGTTCCACATCCACTCCGATGCGTGCTATGGGGGTTACGCCGCATCGCTGACACGCGCGTCTGACGGCTCACGCCTCAGTGCGCAAGCTATTCGCCAAACGTGCGGAGGCGCATATTGGCCTTCGGACCAATGGGTTCGTTCGGTCTCTGCTCTCGAGAGCGCCGATTCGGTCAGCATCGATCCGCACAAACTCGGCTACGCTCCCTACCCTGCCGGCGCATTTCTGCTCAAGGACAAGCGTGGTCGCGAGCTCGTCGCTACCGATCCGCCTTACCTTGCGGTTGCAGCATCGCGTGAGCGGGACCAGCCGGTGATCGGCCGCTTCATCTTCGAGGGGTCCAAGCCCGGCGCGTCCGCGGCAGCGGTCTGGCTGAATCACCGGACGATTCCACTCAACTCCGATGGCCATGGAAGAATCATCGCGTCCACCCTGCGGGCAGCGCACAATCTTCACGCCTTCCTCGGCGCATCCGATTTTGGCCCGTTCCGGGTAGTGCGACTGCCTGAGCCGGATCTCAACATCGTCTGCTTCCTGCTCCACCATCGTTCGCTGACCACACTCGGAATGCTGAACGAGCTGAACGAAATGATCTACAAGGAGCTGAGTCCGAGTCCGACGATGTCAGCTCCTTACATGATCACTCGCACCAGACTGTCGTCGCCGGTTTATGACCGGGCTATCGATGCGTTGCTGGCGCCGCTCGGTAAAGCCGGGGACGCGTATCGCCGGGACATGGCGGAGGGGCTGACGGTCCTGCGTGTGACAGTGATGAATCCGTTTTCCGCTGACGGAGAACCGGACCATCTGCTGGGACTCACCGATGCTGTGCGTGAGGTTGCGATGAGCTTTCTGAGAGAGCCTGCCGAGGCTGGAGGCAGTTACTCCGCGAGAAGCCCGATTTTCAGCGCGAAGTCGACGTAATCGCTGCGGTGCGTTAGTCCCAGCTTTTCGTTAATCCGCTGTTTGTAGGTATCGACGGTCTTCGGACTGATGAAAAGCTTTTCGCCGATCTCGGGCGCGCTGTAGCCGCGAGCCACGAACTTCAGAACGTTTTGCTCGCGTTCCGTGAGCTTCTCGAACTTGGTGCGCTCATCTGCGTGCTCGGCCCTTCTCTGGATGCGCTGCGCGAGCGCACGGGCCGCCGACGGTTGCATGTAGACATCGCCGTGCGCGACAGCGCGCACCGCGTCGATCAACTCCCGGTCGGCAGCGCTCTTCACCAGGTAGCCGCTGGCTCCTGCCTCGAGCAGCGGAACAAGGTAAGAGTCTTCAGCGTGCATGGTGAGGATCAGCACTTTGGAACGTGCCTTTTTTCCGACCAACTCCTTGGTGGCCTCGGCGCCATCCATCTCGCCCATCGAGAGATCCATCACGATCACGTCGGGGTCGAGTCGCTCGGCGAGTGAGATGGCATCCTTGCCTGTGGATCCCTCACCGATAACCTGGATATCCTTGGCGCTGCCGAGCACGGCTTTCAGACCTGCGCGCACGACGGCGTGATCGTCGACGAGAACCACTTTTATGATGTCGTCCTTCAGGCTGCCTCCGTATCCATTGCCACCCAGGCTCTGACGCGGGTACCACTGTCCTCGGTACTATCAATATGCAAATCGCCGCCGGCAAGTGAGAGACGCTCCCGCATTTTGGCGAAGCGGGCGTCCGCGCGCTTCTGTTCCAGCGGACCCTCGAGACCCCTGCCGTCGTCGCTGACCTCCAGCTCGATGTAGCCGGGCAGGGCGACCAGCCTCAGGATTGCGCTGCCGGCATCGGCATGTCTCTCGACGTTGCGTAGCGCCTCCTGAGCGATACGGTACATCGTCGCCGAAACCGCGGGTGGAATTACCACCCCCGAGATATCGACCATTGTTTTCACGTCGACCAGGGAACGCTGCCGTGTGGCATCGGCCAACGCCTCGAGCGCGCTTGCCAAGCCAAGGTCGGCCGTCACCCGCGGATGCAGCGAGCGCGAAACGTTTCTGATCTCCTCGATTGCGCCCCGCAACAACTGGCGAACTTCCGCAACGCGTGGCGATGCTTCGTGATCACCGATCTCGTAGGCAATCGCCGCGGCCTGAAAGCTGGCCGCAGCCAGTGTCTGGGCCACCGAGTCATGGAGCTCTCGCGCAACACGAGCACGCTCGCCTTCCTCCGCATAAACCACTTCGGCGCCGAGCTTTCGCATCCGCTCGCGGCCAGCGGCGAGCTTGTCGAGCATGTTGTTGATCGTGGTCGAGAGCTGCGCCAGGTCACGGTCGGCGACCATCGACGCTGGAACGCGCTCCGCCAGTCGCCCTTCGGACACGCGACGTGCGACACGCTGCAGGGTCGTGATGGGGCGCAGCGCCAGCCTCACCAGCGCGAAATTAGCGACCGCTCCAGCGAAAAGCGCGAACACCAGCACGAGTACATCGGTCAAGCGTCCAGGATTGAGATGCACGGGGCCGAACAGCACCAACACCGCCACGCCGACAATGACGAGATTCGCCCCTAGCAGTTTCTGCTCGAGCGGAATCTCGAGGATCGGGCGCAGCCAGCGCGGAACCGCCGGTCCTCCCTTGGAGGAGAATCCGCTGCGTCTGAGCGAGTTGGTCCGCTTGATCGGAATCATTTCAAAATCACTTGACGATGAGAGCGGTCACCATGCCGAACATTCCGTGGTCGGATTCAGCATGGGGTAGGATGTGGCAGTGGAACGCCCAGGTTCCTGGATTGTTGCAATTGACGATCACGTCCCATCTCTCGCCGGGCGCGACATTCAGGGTGTCGCACTTCCAGGGAGCCGGCTGCGACCAACCATCCTTTGCAATCACGGTCATGTGCATGCCGTGTAGATGCATCGGGTGGATCATCATACCTTCGTTCATGAAGCGGAGGCGGAGCTTCTGTCCCTTCTTCGCCACGATCGGCTCGGTGGCTGGAAAACTCTTTCCGTTGAACGTGTAGCCGTGCGCGCCGTCGTTGAGGACGAGCACGTAATCGACGTCCGCCTTCTCTATCGGCAGGGGCTCCTTCGGTTCGACGATGAACGCGCCGAGCAAGCCGAGGCCGACCTGCGTCGCCGCGTTGTGGTGCGAGTGGTACATGTGGGAGCCGGCATTCGGCACCGTGAACTCATAGGTGTAGGTCTGACCAGGCTTGATCGGAGGCTGGGTGACGAACGGCACTCCGTCCTGGTCGTTGGGCAGCTCGAGTCCATGAAAGTGGATGGCGGTGGACTCGGTGAGCTCGTTCTTCAGCGTCACGCGCACACGATCGCCTTCTCTGACGCGAATCTGCGGACCCGGGATCTGATCGTTGTACGCCCACGCTTCAACCGTCTGACCGGGCGCGGTCTCCCAGCGGATCTTCTTCGCCGTCAGATCGTAGATCTTCACTCCATTCTGGATTCGTGGCTGCAGAAGCTGGTTCCCTTTCCCGGCGGTCTTCGCCGGGAAAGACTTGATGCCTGCTTCGTGCATTTTGTCCATGGCTTCGGCGGCCGCAGCGGGTGATAGCGGAGCCGGATTTGGCGCCATCGTCCCGCCACTATGGTCCTCGGCCGACTGCTGGACAGCTTGCGCACCGGATTTGTCGATCGAACACGCACTGAGAGCGGTGCCCGCGAGCGCTGTAACCGCCGTATTTCGCAGGAAGTCCCGGCGCGAACCCTTCTTACCAAGCAGAGCGGCGGGCATCTTTAGTTGGTCGTTTTCGTTCATGGTCCTATGGCTGGAATGGGTTTGACACCTGTCCATTCTACGATCCAGCCGACAGTGCATCTGTCGTGGGTTGGAGGATTGTTCAGAGGGAAACGACCTTCTCTTTGTAGGGGATAACCCGACACGCATGCCCGATCGGATAACGCACGATGTTCTGGCAGAAATCGTCGAGATCGCCGCCGACGCAGTTATCTGCATGGATGCGTTTCAGCGGATCACCTTCTTCAACAAGGGGGCTGAAGCGATCTTCGGGTATACCACCGAAGAGATCGTTGGCCAGCGGATCGAGACGTTGATTCCAGAGCGTTATCGCGCCGCCCACCCTCGTCATGTGGCGGAGTTCGGCCGCTCGAAGGTGAAGGCGAGGCGGATGGGCGAACGCCGGGAGATAGCCGGTCTCAGGAAGAACGGCGAGGAGTTTCCTGCCGAAGCTGCAATATCACAGGTGCACAACAGCGATGAGGTGATTTACGCCGTGGTGCTGCGCGATGTGACGGTTCGCAAGCGGTTCGAACAGAGAGAGCAGTTCCTGGCAGAAGCAGGCGAGAAGCTGGCGGCATCCTTCGGGTCAACCGAGACTCTTACTCAGGTTGCGCGTCTTGCCATCCCTGCAATTGCGGACGGCTGCATTCTGGAAAACCGAGTCGCCAACGGTTTCCTCGCCGGAGCGACCGCTCACGTCGACCCAGCAGTCGAAGAAGTGCTTGACGAGGTCAGCCTCGCTGGAGTGCGGGTTCCTCCACAGCAGCACCCCCTCACCGAAGTCCTGGAGAAGCGCGCGCCGATTGTGCTGCAGTCAAATGC